>NZ_CAUUWA010000081.1 GCF_963548695.1 uncultured Fretibacterium sp. | reverse complement strand
AACGCTGATTTAATCCATGAAGCACCCCGGTGGTACCCCAGCTTGCCTGTTGATGAGCAGAACTTGCCGGGGCCGCCGCTATCCTGATAGCGGCGTGGGGGCTTTAAGCAGACGACCGGCGAGGTACGAGCCGTGTCGGTCGCTTAGGGGCTTCATCAGGGGGCGAAGCCCCCATGTTAATTTTTAGGGAAGCGCTGGAGATTTTTGCCCATAGATGTTTTGCATATTCCCCTTTGGGGAAATATGCGTTTTTGTTTTAATCAGCGCTTCCCTAAAAATCCGTCGATAGGGACGCAAAGCCCCTATCGACGGATTGGCAGCCTCCAGGCTCGACTCTATTCCCTGCCGATATCCTCAGGGGTCAGCGCGGTCAACCCGCGTCCCTGTTTTCTCCTGTAAGAATCGGCCACCCAAAAGACAACGACTCCAAGACCGAAGAAGATCAGAAGAGAGAGATAACCTCCCGCATCCAACTCCATACAGGCCCCGATAACCAGCCAGATCGAGATCCCCATGCCAACCAGGAACATCGGGAGCCCTCCTGGCGCCCTGAAAGGACGTTTCCACTCGGGATGAAGCATCCTGAGGCGTACGACATCGAGACAGGAGATGAAATAGACGACCCCTGCGGCAATGCTGGAGATGGCATAGATGTACTGCACCCAGTTGTCCCCACTGAAAAAGCAGAAAAACAAAGAGAACATGTAAACCACGACATTGGCCAAGAACGGCTGGCCATAGCGATTAACCTTCATGAACCCCCTGGGAAGCTGGTTCAGCTGCGCGGCGCCATAGAGCACCCGGGCGCTGGACGTCCAGAACCCCATCAGTGTGGTGAAAGCGTGCATGAGGCCAGAGACAATGGCGAGGATCCCCAGAATTGCGGGCAGCCCGAAGCGAGCCGCCAGTTCGGGCTCAGGCATGCTCATCGAGGCAATTTCATGCCACGGGGCCATGCCTCCCATCGCCAGCACGACAAAGCTGTAAAGCAGCGCGGGGATGAAGAGCGATGCAAGGATAACCTTCCATATTTTTGAGGCCGGAAAATTGGTCTCTTCTATCAGGGTGGGCGTCATTTCAAAGCCGATGAACTTGAGCGAGAATACGGCCATGGCAATGAAGATTCCATACCCCCCCTTCGGGAAAAAACCCTGGTTCAGACGAATGTGATCCATACTCCAGTGGCCGCTGAGGAAAAAGGAGGACGAGACCAGAAGCGAGATGGCGATCATGGAGAAGAAAAAGAAGTTGGACAGTTTCCCCGTCAGGCTGATGTTGAAATTGGAGAGGACGAACCAAAGGGTGACGGAGAATATCGCCACCATCATCATCTGATCGCTATTCAAGGGATAGAAATGGTTGATGGCCGTTCCGAAGATGAAGGCCATCATCGGGGGCTCCACGACCTGAATCAGAAACATCATCCACTGAGTCGCAAATCCCATTTTGTTGCCGTAAGCGTTGCTGGTCCAGGCATCCACCCCCGCAGCAAAGGGTAGCATTGCGGACAGCTCGCCGAACGCCAGGCCTACGGGAACAAGGAGAAGGGCAAGAAGGGGAAACAGGAAAGCCGCCCCCGCCCCCGTGGTCTGAAACCAGTAGGGAGCCTCGGCAAGCCAGCCTCCGATAACGGCTCCCGACGATATTGCGATCATCTGTATGAAGCTCAGGTTCCTCTTCAGTTTGCTGTCGTTCATGTTCTTCCTCCTATAAGGCGGCGATCAATTCGTCGGTGCTGACCACGTGGCAATAGATGTTATTCAGCACCGAGAGTTCGTGCTCCTGTATCTCACGCGTCGATGCCCCGCAGGCGTCCTCTACGAGCCAAACCTTGAAGCTCTCGTCGGCCAAGCTGCGAACGGTCCCCGACACGCACTGATCGGTCAGGACCCCGGTCACGACCACCGTATCAATGCCGCAATTGTGCAGCATCAGCCGGAGCGACGTCCCCGTAAGGGCGCTGTCCGTCGTCTTCCTGACCACCAATTCGTTTTCGCGAGGAGCCAACGGAGCGACGATCTCGCCGGCGGGATTTCCGTCGAGCAGGAGCAATTCGTTGTATCCCGTGGCCTTCTGATCCAGGGACCGATCCCTCCCATTCGCGAGCTGGCCGGTTATGCGGGCGTGGGCGACAAGCATCTTCCTCTCCCGAAACGCGGAAAGGAGCCGTGCGTTGTTGGGGATCACCTCGTTGTCCACTCGATCGTAAAAGTACTCCCAGCGTGCATAATAGGCCTTTTCCCTCTCGCTCATGCCGCTTGTGTCGGGACGGGTAAGGAAGTGGTATTGCATATCCACGATAAGTAGTGCCGTTCTGCTCCCGTCGATGACAATTTCGCCGTAATCCTCATCGAGCTCGTAATAGAACGAGCAATAACGATCGTTGACCTTCATGATTGCATCAAACCTCCACATAGGTATAATCTGTGCAAAGGGACATCCCTTTCTGAAATTCTTGCAGAAAGCCCCGCACGTTTCAATCGCCGCCGAGGTTTTTCTATGGTCACTTGAAAATTTACCCTCCGTTTTTTGGCAAAAAAAGGCCGTAAAATCGGAAGATTGAGGGCGAAACCATCGTCGTCCGGCGCTTTGCTCCATCCCGATTCAAAACAACGACCGCACACGACTTGGGGCATCACTGTTATCATAGTCCTCATAAGGGCCGGCCTCTTTTGACAGGCGCGAAGCACCCGGAGCAATACAAGGAGACGTACAGCAGGATGTATAAAATATTGATCGCCGAAGACGAGGCCATAGAAAGGAATTACCTTACGCAGTTCATCGAAGGAACCGGGGACTACAGCGTGGTGGCGAGTGTGGAGGACGGGCTGTCCGCCGTCGAGCTGACGTTGCTTCATCGGCCGGACCTGGCTCTTCTGGACATACGCATGCCCCTCCTGGACGGGCTCCAGGCAGCGGAAAAGATCAAACACCACCTGCCCCAAACCTTCGTGATCCTCAACTCCGCCTACGCCGAATTCGAGTTTGCACAAAAAGCCATCCGCTGCGGGGTCGATGCCTATCTGGTAAAGCCTTCGTCGAACCGCGAAATTCTCTCCGTGCTGAGGGCCTGTCTGCCTCCCGTCCAAACTCGCCGCGCGGACAATGCGGATTCGCCGTCCCTGATGGAGGGCTTCCCGGGAAAAGCGCTGGAGGATTTTCGCAAAAGCATACAGATTGGGGATCTTCGACTTCTCGAGCAGGCTCTGGACGACATCGCAAAATTCTTTGAGCGGAAGCTTCCCCTCAACGTCTACCGAATCCTTGCCATCAACATCGTCTTCTCCCTGGAAAGGACCTGCTTCGAATCCCCCCTGTTCCGCCCCCTCCTGGGGAATGCCGCACAGGAACTTATCGTCCAGAGCATCGTCGCGGCTACGGATATCCTGACGATTCAGAATATCGTACTCTCCTGCCTCGCAAAGCTGCGTTCCTCGGCATCCGTCCTTCTACAGGCGTCGATTCCTACGGTACGGCGCATCACCGCCTATTTGGACGAACATTTCAGGGAACCCGTCACCTCGGCATCTTTGGAGAAGATCGTCTGCCTGTCCGGCGATTACATCGAACGCCATTTTCGTAGGGAGACCGGGCAATCCATTGCGCAGTATTTACGGGCCAAAAGAGTGCTCGAGGCAAAACGGCTCCTCTCCCGGAGCGATATGACCCTGCAGGACATCTCCGAAGCCTCGGGGTTCGGCAGCCTTTCGACCTTCTACAAGGTTTTTCGCAAGGCGGTACACAATACCCCTGCCCAGTACAGGAAGGCAACCCGGGGATGAGCGACATCCGCGATCTCCTGTCCAAGGAGCTCCAAGAGGAGCTTCAGGAATCTTTCGCCTTCGCTACGGGTTTCGGAGTCGTCTTTGTCGACCGGGAAGGGCGACATCTCGGAGAGGGAAGCAACTTCACGAGCTTTTGTCGTGCCATCAACGCAGATCCCGAGGGGGAAGGGTGCTGTCAGTGCTCCAATCAAAAGGCTCTGCGTATCGCTCTCGAGGAGGATCGCCCCAGCATATACATCTGTCATGCCGGATTGGTCAACATAGAGATCCCACTGATCCTGGAGGGGGAATTCGTCGGTGCGATCACGGCAGGACAGGTTCTGTGCAGCGACACGGGATGTTTTCCCGAGGATGAAAAAGCGCCCGAAAAGTGGTGGGCGCAAAACGAGAACTACTCCCAATATTACGAGGAAATCCCTGTTTTCAGCCGCAAGCAGATTGAGGAGACTGCGCGAGCCCTTCAGAATCTCACCCGCTACATCCTGAACCTCAAGGCCCATGCCAAAATGCAGGAGGAGATCAACCAGGTCACACGAGAACTCCTAAGGAATCAAAAAAAGCAGATGGACCTGAAAAACCAGCTGTCCCAAGCTCGTTTCGAGGCCTTGCAGAAGCAGATCATGCCTCATTTCACCTTCAACGTTCTGAACTCCATATCACGCTCGCTGAGCCTGGGAAACGCGGAATGCGCCGAGGAGATGCTGAGTTCCTTCTCTTCCATGCTCCGCTATACTTTGACTCAGTCGACGAGCCATGTGACGCTCAGACAGGAGATCGACTACATCGATAACTACCTCAGCATTCAAAAACACCGGTTCGGGGATAGAATTGGTTACAGCATCCTCTGCGACAAATCGATGGAGACCCTGGTCCTGCCCTTCTTCACCCTGCAGCCCCTGGTGGAAAACGCTATTGAGCACGGCCTCCTCAATCCGGGGCAACTGCAAGGAGGCAAGCTCCTCATCTCGTGCAAAAAAAAGCACGGGACCTGCGAGATCAAGATTATGGACGACGGGGCGGGCATTGAGAGGAAAAAACTCAAAGCGCTTCGCAAAAAACTCGGTTATACACGGAAGCGGATAACCCCGGGCGAGGGCATCGGGATGAGGAATTGCCTCGAAAGGCTGAAGCTGTTTTTCGGGGAACGATGCAGGGTGGAGATTCGGAGCCAGGAGGGAAAAGGGACGACGATTACCCTGTCGATCAAAGATGCGGGAGAGGCGCGAAAGCAGACGTCAGGGCTTGAAAGCAGCCTGAAAACGCCATAGACGCGTCTACCCGGCGCCCCTCCCGCCAACAGAGCGTCTTGGAGGCATGTTCACCGTCGATGCAAAGGCTCCTCACCGTGTCATTACGCCTTCACGACCAGTGCGTCCGCCGCCACGGCGCCCTTGCCCTCCTCCAGCACGAACACGGGGTTGATGTCCAGCTCCAACAGGTCCGTCTCGGCGACGGCCAGCCGGGAAACCCGGCTGACGATCCGGGCCAGGGCCCGAACGTCGCGCGATTTGCTGCCCCGGGTCCCGGACAGGAAGGAATAGCCCTTGAGCTGGCGGATCATGTTCAGCGCCTCCTCCTCGTCCACGGCGCCGTGCCTCAGGGACACGTCGCTCAGCACCTCGACGTAAATGCCCCCAAGCCCCACGGCGATCATCGGCCCGAACACGGGGTCCCGCTTCACCCCGACGATGCACTCGAACCCGCCGCGCACCATCTCGGACACCAGGAACCCCTGGACCCCGCCCTCTCCGGCGTGCTCCTCGAGGTTCTTCCGCACCGTCTTGAGCGCACCCCGAAGCTCCTCGAAGGAGCGCACGTCCAGCGCCACGATCCCCGCCTCCATCTTGTGGAGCACGGAGGCCGCCATCCCCTTGAGCGCCACGGGAAAGCCCAGTTCCTCCGCCGCATCACAGGCTTCCTCCAGGTTTTTGCAGAGCCTCTCCCGCGTTACGGGGATGTCGTACCGCGACAGGAAGACCTTGGCGTCGTACTCCGTCATGCTCCCTTTCCAGTCCGGAAGGATGGGCGCGGAAGCATCGCCCCGGGGCTCCTCGACCGGACGGAACGTTCCCCACCTCTCCAAGGCCCTCATGGCACGGGCACATTGACGGAAACTCTGGAAGATGGGGATTCCGGAGGCCTTCAGCTTTTCGATAAAGCCCCCGCCGTGCCGGCGGTCGATCATCCACACGGCCGCCTGGGGCTTCGTACCGCGGATATAGCTCTCGATCATGATATCCGTCATGACGTCGCCCGCGTGCCCCACGATCATGGACAGGGACGTGACGGCCGCATCCAGTTCCGGGTCCGCCTGCACCGCGTCGAAGACGCTGCGGAAGTTCTCCGGCTGTTCCGAGATCTGGACCGTCATGTCCACCGGGTTGCGGGACGCCCCGAAGGGCGGTATCGCCGCTTCGACGCGAGCTCTCGTGACGGGGGAGAACTCGGGAACGGAGAGCCCGACGTCGTTCAGGCAGTCGGCCATGACGATGCCCGCGCCGCCGGAGGTCGTCAGGATCGCCGAACGCCCTCCGCTCATCCGCTTCTCCGCCCCAAGCACCTGGCCGATCCCGATGATGTCGTCGATGTCCTCCATCGGGATGACCCCGTACTGCGAAAAGACGGCCGACCAGACCCGCTCGTCCCCCGTCAGGGCCGCCGTGTGGCTCTTGGCCGCCTCACGCGCCGAGGGGGATCGCCCCGCCTTCAGCACCGCGACGGCGATGTCTCGCTCCCGGGCCTTCCTCACCAGGCGCAGGAACGCCTCGCCGTCCTCCAGCCCCTCCAGATAGAGCATCAGCAGGCGCACCTCGGGGTCCTCCAGCACATAGTCCGCGCATTCCACGGCATCGAGGTCCGACTGGTTTCCGGTGGTCACCACATAGCGGAACCGCACGCCATGCTCCATCCCGACGCCGAAGGACGAGAACCCGAACGCCCCGCTCTGGGACACGAACGCGACGTGCCCCGCAGGAGGCCGAGGCGCATCGTAAAGGGCGCCGGAGAACGTGAGCGGGATCCCCTCGGCGAGGTTCGCCAGCCCCTGACAGTTGGGGCCCAACACCCGTATGCCCCCGTCGCGTGCGATGGACAACACCTCCTCCTGGAGGGCGAAGTTGCCGGTCTCGGAAAAGCCGGAGGAGTAGACCAGGGCGAAGGGGACCGCCTTGGCCGCACACGCCCGCATGACCCCGGGAATCAGCCTTGCCTTGACGCTGAGAATGGCGAGGTCGACGGGGCCGTCGATCTCCGTGATGTCCCGATGCACGGGAAGGCCCGATATGGTGTCGGCCCTGGGGTTGATGGGATAGACCGCCCCCTCGTAGCCGAAGGATTGGAGGTATCGGAGCGTCCTGCCGGTCAAGCGCTCCAGGTCGGACGAAGCCCCGACGATAGCGATGCCCTTCGGGGCAAAGAGCTTCCTCAGAGGATGGGACAACAGGGATTTGGGCGCTTCTTTCGTGTCCTTCATGATCCATGGATCCTCCCGTTCGTTGGCTTCGGCCCACAGGGGCCGCAAAAATTACAAAGGACCGCCCTCACACGAGGACGGTCCTGAACGACGGAGGAATAGGCCCCTCGGAGTGCACCCGCCGCAGGTACGGCGAGACACCGAGGACTGTGCTCCGCATGACCGACCCGAATCCGCGCGGGGGCGTGCGCTCCTTCGAAAGGCCGGTCTCCTGGCTCGCTCCTTTTTTCGGCCCCCTTCCCGGAACGTAAGACGTCCCAGTGGGTACGGCCGATGCTGCCGAGCTTACAGTGGCGGGTCCGCGCCGGTCTTGCACCGGACTTCCCGAACACCTTCCGAGGCTGTGTTGTCTGCCCGATCACTATACGACAAAAGATGGGAATGTCAAATGGGTTTCACTCCCCCGCCGCATTCCGAACCACACACTCCTCCCGGAGGACCGCCGCTCGAGCCCCGGCCCCGTTTGTGAGAGGGGCACTTAGGTATAATATGCTTGAAGTTCACGCCGAGCATGCTCCCGAAAAGCCCAAGGGGAGAAGATGACCGAGCTGGGAGAGTCTTTTCATCCCATCTCATGGAGATTCTCGACATTACCAGGCCCGAGACCCCGGAAAGCCATTCTGGCCGAGGAGGAACGGCACCTCAAGCTACTGCAGGATTATAGTGACAAAGCCTCGTTCTGAGGTCTCGACGAGCGAAGGCCCGGCGGGGAAAATCCAGAACGGGCGAAAAAATTGTCCTTTGCAGAAAGAGGAAAGGAAGGGCAGATAAAGATGAACGCACACTTATCGGCAGAGGAATTTCAACACGAGCGCAACTCCTTTTCAGCACTCCTGTTCGGCTACTTCATCGTTACCTTGATCCTTTATCTTCCGCCGTGGATTGGACTCCTGCCTCCTCTCGAGAGAGCGCTTCAGCATATCCGGGGTTTTACGATCGGAAAAACCCTTTATTGCATCCTGCCTCTGTCGGTATGGATTTATTCCCTTTTTGCCCGCAGTCCATGGAACGTCATATTTCTTTACCTCCTGCTTGAAGGATGGAAGCACATTCTGCGCCTCATACCCAATTTGCGTGACGTATTCGCCCCTTTCGGGCTTATTGTCCTTCCCATCGTCGTTCTGAGCGCAGCCTGTCTTTATATGGTCTACAAAATGTACATCAAAATCTGCCGACTGGCTAAACTGCAAAAGGAATCGGACAATCGGGGCAAAGAACCCTCCAGTCTAAAAGATCCCCTTCTCCTACAGGGGGCTGTGATGTTGTGGATCCTGTTTTCGTACTTCGCCATGGCCGTGGATCTGCGCCAGAATACGCCCAAATTGCTTCAGCTCCCACTTCACGAGGTACATGCCAAGGGCAAATATATCCAGGATCTGAGCGCGTCCCCGGACGGGAAGCTGCTGGCTGTGGGAACCCAATGGAGCCTGTCCATCTGGGATGTCGGGCAACAACGCCATATCTGGTGCGGATCAGGCAAAGCCATAGTCTCCGTTTCCTCCCTCGGACAGTTAGGGAAGCGCTGATTAAAACAAAAATGCATATTTTGCCAAAGGGGAATATGCA
>NZ_CAUUWA010000080.1 GCF_963548695.1 uncultured Fretibacterium sp. | reverse complement strand
ATAAACACAAATATTCCACCCACAGCTACTGCCCGGGGGGCCAAAATTAAAACTCGGCCGCCCGGGGCCCCCCCGCCCCCCGCCTCTGCATATCAATCCTCCAGAGCATTTCGGACCAGCAGATACGATGCCCCTCGATAGTCCCTGCGGTCGATCAGAGGGATGCCCCCCTCGAACCTCATGTCGGACCGGATATAAAGGGTAAAACCGTCAACCTCGGTTCTGACGTATTCCCCTCTCACACTCTCATATCCCAGCTTGGATTTCTTCAAGTGATCGGGTGCGCCATTCCCAACGAGAATGGATTCGCTCTCCCCTCAACACCCCCGATACATCCCCCAGTAAAGATACCCTACGGAGCCGCGCTCCTGCAGCAGAGCGGCTCCCTCCGGAGTGAGCCGGAAGGCCGGCTCGTCCGCCCCCGCATTCGCGAGGGGGAAAAGGCAGACCAACAAAACCACAACCAGAAGTTTCCTCAATACCACGTCACGTCACTTCCCTTCCTCGTCTTCAATACCCGGATTGCCTCCCGCAGAGGCCCGCTTCATTCAAGACGGACACCCCGCAGGTCGCGGACATTCTAGAGCAGTACCGACCGTTCCGTAAGAGCATTTTACCGAAAAACTCCATCGCCTCCGTGCGCGAAAGGAGCAAAGCGTATCTTCGGCTCGGCGAACTCATCGGCATTTCCACTCATCGATATCCCCACTTTACTTCGCTGTGTATTTAAGTTAGCATAATGGGACAGGGCGAAAAAGATGGAGTACAGGGCTGGCGCCCGTGAAAAAGCCCTCGGCTCGACGGCGGTTCCTCGGAGCACCTCCATCCGCTTTCGGGACTGCGGCGTTCCGAGGCATCGGTCTCACACGGCACAGACGACCGCATCATTCGATATAAAGGAGCGAGAGTCATGACGCAATCCCCAAAGGATATCAGTCTGCTGGAGATTTTCGAGGTTTTGAAGACCAAACGCTTTGTGGACATGACCCACGCGTTCTCCGCCCAGATCCCCCACTGGCCAGGTTTTCCTCCGGCAAGGATGGAGACCGTCTACCACTACGACGAGGGGATCGGGACGCTGGGCTCGGGGTTTCTGGCCCACCTCTACACGCACAGCGGTCAGTGGGGCACGCACGTCGACCCGCCCGCACACTTCATCAAAGGGATGCGGACCCTGGACGAGCTGGACGTGAAGGAGATGATCTGCCCTCTTGCCGTTTTGGACATCCACGAGAAGGCGGCAAGGAATCCGGACTACGCGGCCTCCCCCGAGGACCTGACGGATTGGGAGCGCCGGAACGGCCGCCTGCCCGAGGGGGCCTTCGTCGCGCTGCGCACGGACTGGCACAAGCGTTGGCCGAACGAGGCCGCGTTCGCCAACGCCGATGCGGCCGGAGCGCCTCACTTTCCGGGCTGGGGGATGGAGCTTCTGCGGGTTCTCTGCGAGGAGCGGCACGTCCGCGCACTGGGACACGAGACCACGGACACCGACCCCGGCTGCACCGGAAGCCTTCCGGGGGAGACCTACGTACTGTCCCGGGACATCTACCAGATCGAACTGCTGACGAACCTCGACCTGCTTCCCGAGTGGGGCTCCCTGGTCGTCGCCTCCTGGCCCAAGCCCTACAAAGGCTCCGGTTTCCCGGCCAGGGTGTTCGCCATCCTGCCCTGAGCCACCGGCCTCGAGCAGCAAAATGCCACGTGCCCCGAATGCGGGCGCTCCCCCTCCGAACGAGGCCGCGCCCGCATATCGTTCAACGGTCCCTAAAGACGCCGAAGCGTCAGCTCCGCCCATCGAGGACCGCCAACAACTCCTCGGAACCGGGCCTCCGGGTGTAGTCCGACTCCGTCCAGGCATAAAGGACCTTTCGATCCTCATCGCACAGGAAGACGGCCGTCACGGGAAGCTCCCAGCTCTCGTCGCCGTTGTACTCCGAGAGGTCCAGCCCCTTTGTCCGATAAACATCCCGAACGGCCGACTCGACCGCAAAGACCAGATCCAAGCTCCGCGCATAGGCGTTGCCGGGGTCGCTCACCAAAGGAAAGCCCAGCTTCAACTTCTCGGCCAGCGCATCCATCCGCTCTCCGGTCATCGGCGAGAGGGCGACGACGTCCGTATTCCTGGAATGAAACGCCTCGAGAGCCGCGCTATAGTCCTGCAACTGCAGGGCACAGTAACCTCACCACGCCCCCCTGAAGAAGATCAGGGCCAGCCGACGGGAAGTCCCTCGAGGTTCCGCCGCTCCTACCGTGGGAGGAAGCGGCGGCAGAAAGTCCCCCACCTTCGGCGTCCTGCGCGCCACCGTACCCACGTTATCCTGAAACCGTCTCATGAGCTCCAGCTGCCCCTCGGTGAAGCGCGAGTGAGAGTCCGAACGGAACCGATCCAGCTTTTCCTTCAATGACATCTTCCAGCCTCCTCCTTACATAAAAAATTTTTTCCTCGAACGGCCTCCAACATAATTATATCCAATTTTATATTCGACATCGGTTTTGCACCGGCATGAAACCATCCGTTCAGATGCAGCTCTTTCGTGACGCACCTTCTGCATCCATCTGCATCCATTGAAGGCTTTTCCTCTTTTTCCCGCAGGGCTTTCTTTTCAATTTGACAACTCTCCGTTTTTCCCCTATGCTTCAAAAATGAGGCGTTTCGATTTGTTTTGGGAAATAACTTGACGTCTCCGCGTGAGGGGACGAGGGGGAGGAGGCCGTGAATGACGCATACGGACGAAGAATTGACTATCTGCGGCTTTCCGTGACCGACCTCTGCAATTACCGCTGCATCTACTGCATGCCGGACTCGGGAGTGCCCAAGAAGGACCATTCGGAGGTCCTGTCGGTCGAGGAGTGTGTCGACGTGGCCGCCCAGTCAGCCCGGTGCGGGGTGCGCAAGGTGCGCGTCACGGGCGGAGAGCCTCTGGTGCGGCGCGGTATACTGGACATCTGCCGTGGCATCGCGGAGATCGGCGACATCGAGGAGCTCTGCCTAACCACGAACGGCTCCCTGCTGGAGGGCCTCGCACACCCTCTCCGAGAGGCCGGGGTGAACCGTCTCAATGTCAGCCTCGACACGCTGAGGCCGGAGCGTTTTGCATCCCTAACCCGGCGCGGCTCCCTGACCGACGTGCTGGAGGGCGTCGACGCGGCGCTCCGCGCGGGATTCGGCCGCCTCAAGTTCAACGTGGTGCTGATGGGGGGTGTCAACGACGACGAGATCCCCGATTTCGTGGCCCTCACCCGGGAGCGTCCCGTCGAGGTGCGCTTTATCGAGCTGATGCCCATCGGGGAGTGCGCGGACTGGGACCGCTCCCGTTTCGTCGGGGGAAGCCGGGTGCTCGAGACCTGTCCGGACCTGAGACCTACGGATGCGGACGGCGTGGCGGCCCGCTATCGGATTCCGGGCTACGCGGGGACGGTGGGGCTGATCCGGCCGCTCAGCCACAAGTTCTGTTCGGAGTGCAACCGGATACGGGTCACGGCTGACGGAAAGCTGAAGCCGTGCCTCCACTCCGAGGCGGAGATCCCGCTGAAGGGACTGAGGGGCGAGGCCCTGTTCCGGGCCATTCGAGGTGGGATTCTGCAAAAGCCCCTCCAGCACGAGATGGAGCGCCTGGGCAGCCGAAGTGCCCGCCCGATGAACCGAATCGGAGGCTGACGCGGCGGATACCTGCTATATGGAAGGCTGATAGGGATATGGAAGACGGCAGGCGGGAGGAACGGGACGATCGAGACATGGAAAGGCCGGGACAGGACGCTTTGACGCACTCTGATCTGACGCACTTCAACGACGAAGGGCGGGCGCGGATGGTGGACGTCTCGGACAAGTCGGAGACCGAGCGCATCGCGTGCGCCGCCGGGACCGTCCACCTGAACGAGGACACGCTGCGGCGGATCGAGGAGGGGCGGATCGGGAAGGGGGACGTCCTGGCCGTGGCCCAGGTGGCGGGGATCATGGCCGCGAAGAGGACCTCCGACCTGATCCCGATGTGTCATCCCCTCATGCTGACGGGGGTGGACATCCGGTTCCGTTTTTTTCGGAACGGCGGCCGATGCGGCGTCGATATCGCCTGCACGGTGCGATGCCGTGAGCGCACCGGGGTCGAGATGGAGGCTCTGACGGGCGTGTCCGTGGCGGCCCTGACGATCTACGACATGTGCAAGGCCGTGCAGAGGGACATCCGCATCGGAGAAATCCGCCTGCTGAGCAAGTCCGGAGGACGCAGCGGGGACTATCGGGCCGGCGGGGATCCTTGGATCGAGGAGGGAACGGCGTGCCCAGCGTGACGAGCGTGAACATCAGCACGGCGAAGGGAACGAGGAAGAGCGAGGTTCCCCTGATACGTCTGGTCCGGGATCACGGCATCGAGGGCGACGCTCACGCGGGGAACTGGCACCGCCAGATCAGCATGCTGGCGGAGGAGAGCGTCGACACGATGCGCGCCGTGTGCTCCCTGCCCCTGACGGCCGGGGCCTTCGCGGAGAACATCAACACCGAGGGAATCGATCTGAAGGCGCTTCCCGTCGGGACGCACCTCCGAATCGGCGAGGCCGAGGTGGAGGTCACCCAGATCGGCAAGCGATGCCACAACGACGGCTGTGCCATCCAGAGGGCGGCGGGGCACTGCGTCATGCCCACGGAGGGAATTTTCGTCATCGTGATCCGCGAGGGAATCGTCCGCAAGGGAGACCCGATTGAAATCCTGGACTGGAATCCTGAGCGACACTGCGGAGGCAGGGAGTAAAGATGGAGCGGATTAAGGTTCGGGACGCGGTGGGGCAGGTGCTCTGCCATGACGTAACGCGAATAGTCAAGGGAGACGAGGCGGCGGGGACGGCCGGTTTCAAGGGAGCCCAGTTCCGCAAGGGACACGTGATACGGGAGGAGGACATCCCCGTTTTGCTCTCCATGGGCAAGGAGCACGTCTACGTCTGGGAGCTCGGGGAGGGGATGCTGCACGAGGACGACGCGGCGCAGCGCCTCTGCGCCCTCTGCAGGAACGACCATATGCGCCCCACGGAGGTTCGTGAGGGCAAGATCGAGCTCGTGGCGGAGACCGACGGGCTGTTCCGCGTGGACTCGGCCCGCCTCCGAGCGGTCAACGGCGCGGGCGAGATGATGATTGCGACGAAGCGGGGGGACACCCACGTCTCGGCGGGAACCCGGCTGGCCGGGATGCGCGCGATCCCCCTGGTGATCGAGGAGCGCAAGCTGGAGGAGGCAAGCCGGGCCGCCGGCCCCAAGCCGCTGCTGGAGCTCCTGCCCTACCGGCTGAAGCGCGCGGGGATCGTCACCACGGGGAGCGAGGTCTACCACGGCAGGATCAGAGACACCTTCACGCCCGTGATCGAGGAGAAACTGAAACGCCACGGCATGGAGAGGGCGTTTCACCGGGTGGTGGACGACGGAGTGGAGAACATCGCCGCAGCGATCCGGGCCGCCCGGGACGAGGGCGTGGACCTCATCCTCTGCACGGGGGGCATGAGCGTGGATCCGGACGACAACACGCCCGGAGCCGTCAAGGTATCCGGGGCCGAGATCGTGTCCTACGGTGCGCCGGTGCTCCCGGGGGCGATGTTGCTGATGGGATACTTTCGCGACGGCGTGCCCGTCATGGGACTGCCGGGCTGCGTGATGTACGCAAAGACGACGGCGTTCGACCTCGTGCTGCCTTTGGTGGCCGCAGGGGTTCGGGTGACGCGCGAACACATCGTCTCCCTGGGCGAGGGTGGACTGATGTAGCGCAATGGGGTCGAGGGGACGCGTCCCCTCGCGGGGTACGGGGCGGAGCCCCGTAGGGTTGTTTTAAGGAGGTTTTTTTCAATGAAGGAATTTGCTGTATGCGCGCTTTTGCTGTTGTCCGTGTTTTTCGCCGCCGGTCGTGCTGTGGCCGCGGAGCCGGCGGAGCTGGTGGTCTTCGGGGCGGCCTCCATGACGGAGACCCTCACGCAGATCGCCGAGCTCTACAGGAAGGCCGAGCCGAACGTGAAGCTGACGTTCAACTTCGATTCGTCCGGGACGCTCAAGACCCAGATCGAGGAAGGGGCCGTCTGCGACCTCTTCATCTCCGCATCGCAAAAGCAGATGAACCAGCTGGACATCGCGTCCGACAAGAACGAGAAGAAGCTGGATTTCGTCCTCGAGGGCACGCGTATCAACCTGCTGGAGAACCGCGTGGTGCTGGTCGTCCCCAAGGGCAACCCCGCCGGCGTGAAGGACTTCAAGGACGTGGGGACGGATGCGGTGCACCTGGTCGCGCTGGGGAACGACGACGTCCCCGTCGGGCAGTATTCGCGCGAGATCTTCACCAACATGGGGCTCTGGGACGGGATACAGAAGAAGATCACCTTCGGGAGCAACGTCAAGGAGGTCACCACGCAGGTGCAGGAGGGCGCGGCGGACTGCGGCGTCATCTACGCGACGGACGCCGCCTCCGCGGGGCTGACCGTCGTCGCCCCGGCTCCCGAGGGGACCCTCAAGACGCCGGTCGTCTACCCCGCCGCGGTGATGAAGTCCGGCAAGCATCCCGAGGCCGCGAAGAAGTTCCTGGAATTCCTGCGGACGCCGGAGTGCGCGAAGGTCTTCGAGGCCGTGGGCTTCGCTGTCATCCGCTGATCACGGTTCCAAATCACGTGTAGGCTTCGTTGTCTTTGCTCGCCTTGCCCACAAGACGACCTGGAGTCGTAATTTGAATGGCGAGTAGTTGCACTCTTATTTGAAACGGGCGGGCGGACTGCGCGTCCGCCCGCTTTTTACGATACGGGGGAGGCTCTCGCCTTGGATTGGTACCCTCTTTACAACTCTCTGCGCATCGCCGCGATCTCGACGGTGCTCTCCTTTTTCCTGGGCATCGCGGCGGCGTATTACATCGCCCGCCTGCCCCGGCTCGTCAAGGGGGCCCTGGACGTCGTCCTGACCCTTCCGCTGGTGCTGCCGCCCACGGTCGTCGGCTATCTGCTTTTGTGCCTTCTGGGTCCGCGCCGGGTCCTGGGCGCGTGGGTGCTGGAGCACTTCGCGCTCCGCCTGGTCATGAACTGGTGGTCGGCCGTGTTCGCCACCACGGTCGTGGCCTTTCCGCTGATGTACCGCACCGCACGCGGCGCCTTCGAGTCCTTCGACGAGACCCTGGCTCAGGCGGGCCGGACGCTCGGGCTCTCCGATACAGTCATCTTCTGGCGCATCCGGATGCCCTGCTGCAGGCAGGGGCTCCTTGCCGGGATGGTGCTCTCCTTTGCGCGGGCACTGGGCGAGTACGGGGCCACCAGCATGATCGCGGGCTACACGCCGGGGAGGACGGCAACGATCTCCACGACCGTGTACCAGCTCTGGCGGACGAACGACGACGCCATGGCCCTCCGGTGGGTCTGGGTGAACATCGGGATCTCCTTCGCGGTGCTCATGGCCGTGAACCTTCTGGAGCGGCGCAGGGAGGTACGGTCATGGGCGAGATAGCGGCCCGGCCGGAGGGGGGAGCGCGATGAGCCTGTCCGTGTCCGTCAAGAAGGACTATGGAAATTTCCGCCTGAACGCCCGTTTCGAGGCCGGAAACGAGGCATTGGCCCTTCTGGGAGCCTCCGGCTGCGGCAAAAGCCTGACCCTGCGGTGCGTCGCGGGGATAGAGCGCCCGGACGAGGGGCGCATCGTCCTGAACGGCCGCGTGCTGTTCGACAGCCGTGCCGGCGTCGACCTGCCCCCCCGGCAGCGCAGGGTGGGCTACCTGTTCCAGCAATACGCGCTCTTCCCCAACATGACCGCCCTGCAGAACATCGCCGTCGGCGCCCGCATCCCTCGCGAAGGGGCGGGAGGGACGCGGAAAAAACGCCGCGACGCCGCGATGAAGTACATCGAGCGGCTTCACCTGAAGGGGCTCGAGCGCAAGTACCCCTCCCAGCTCTCCGGGGGACAGCAGCAGCGCGTGGCCCTGGCGCGCATCCTGGCCTCGGAACCCGAGGCGATCCTTCTGGACGAGCCCTTCTCGGCGCTCGACAGCTATCTGAAATGGCAGCTGGAGCTGGAGCTCGCCGACACGCTTTCGCTCTTCCCGGGGACGCTCCTGTGGGTTTCGCACGACCGTTCCGAGGTGGTCCGAAACTGCAGCCGGGTGTGCGTGATGGAGACCGGCGAGGTCGATCCCCCCGTCTCCGTCTCCGACTTTCTCGGCGCCCCCCGGACACTGAGGGCGGCGCGGCTGTGCGGCTGCAGGAACCTCGCCTCGGCGGAGCGAGGCGGCCGGCCGCGCGAAGTTTTCGTCCCCGACTGGGGGGTTCGTCTTGCCTGCGCCGAACCGGTCGGCGAGGAGGCGGCCTTCGCCGGGATTCACGCGCACCGCCTCCGTCCGATGGCGGAGGGGGACGGGAATCGGATCCCCTGCCTCGTCGCACGGGTCCTCGAGGACCTGGACCGCACGACGCTGCTGCTCCAGCCCGAGGAGGGCGGGCCGGACGCGGCCCCGCTGCGGATGGAGGCGGGGGCCGGGATCCCCCTGCCGAGGGCCGGCGAGAGGATCACGGTCTCGGTCGACCCCGAGGACGTCCTTCTGCTTCGGCGGTAGTTTTTGACTTTGTCGGGGGGCGGCTGCCCTCGAGAAATGGCTGTCCTTGAGAGACGGCTGCAGGGACGGGAGGAGGAACGGCATGTTTACGGCTGCGGTGGTGACGGTGAGCGACAGGGGGTCGCGCGGCGAGCGCGCCGACGGAAGCGGCCCGAGGATCGAGGCGCTCTTGAAGGAGCGGGGTTACGACATCGTGCACAGGGAGATCGTCCCCGACGAGGCCGGGGAGATCGAGCGGGCGCTCGTCCGGCTCGCGGACGAGCGGAATGTCGCGCTCGTCCTCACGACCGGAGGGACGGGGTTCTCCCCGCGCGACGTGACGCCCGAGGCGACCGAGCGGGCCTGTACGCGGATGGTCCCGGGGATCCCGGAGGCCATGCGCGCGGCGAGCTTGAAGGTGACGCCGCGGGGGATGCTCTCGCGCGGCGCCGCGGGGATTCGCGGGGGGACCTTGATCGTGAACCTGCCCGGCAGCCCCAAGGCGGCGATCGAAAACCTGGAGGCCGTCCTCCCCGCCCTCGAACACGGACTGGAGATGCTCCGCGGCGGACCGGCCGACTGTGCGGCACAGAGCCATACATCCTAAGGGTCGTCGGCCGGTTCGGGGAGCATCGACGGCAACCTCATCCATCTGGACATGGTGGAGGCCGTCGGGAA
>NZ_CAUUWA010000079.1 GCF_963548695.1 uncultured Fretibacterium sp. | reverse complement strand
ACACGGTGACGAACCTGACGACGACGGGCACGAACCTGACGGCGGCGGAGAGCCGAATCCGCGACGCGGATATGAGCCAGGAGATGCTGAACTTCACGAAGCTCCAGATCCTGTCGCAGTCGGGTACGGCGATGCTGGCTCAGGCGAACCAGCTTCCGCAGACGGTGCTGAGCCTCATCCGCGGGTAAGCCTTACGGCAAAACGAAAAAACGAAGCGAGACGGCGAGGGGGCCTTTGAGGCCCCCTCGCTGTTTCCTTTGCCCCTTCATGATAAAATAGCGCGAGAAGACGTCATGGGCTGTGATCTCTGCGATGGGATATTTGCAATGCGATATCCGCAGTGTGATATCTTCAATCGAGGGGAGGGGTGAGCGTGTACGCGATTGCGTTTGATCTGGAGGTAGCGGAACTCAAGAAAAATTATGGGGAGCCCTACAACGGAGCCTATCAGGAGATCAATAAGGAGCTCAAGAAAGTGGGCTTTGAGTGGACACAGGGAAGCGTCTATCTCTCCATGAAGGATGGGAACAACCTTACGGCCGTGTATAAGGCCATCAGCGCGCTTTCGAGGATCGAATGGTTCAAAAATTCCGTGCGCGATATCCGTGCCTTTAAAGTAGAGGACTGGTCGGACTTTACCGATGTCGTAAAGGGGCAGGGATAAGGCCTTGACTGAACTAAGCATAACGAGGGAGGTTCCGGCCTCCCTCGGTGCGTTATGGGGCAGTGTGCTTACGCATCGGAATGGACGTTCGGGGTCCGTGAGGTCCAGCCACTTGTACTTATGAAAGGCAGGGGCTTCATCAAGCGCGTGGTACATGTTGAAGCCGTCGACAAAGAAGATTGGGCGTTTCATGACGCCCCTCCAAACAAAAATCCCCGTGCCTCTCGACACGGGGGCCGCCCAGACAAAGCCAAACGGAGTTCGGAGGTGGGGGGCACCTCCTCCGCTTCGACGGGCCAGTTTTTGGGAGAAGCAGGGGCGTCATCCCATGCGGGGCAATCCTCGCCGGCGGCGCCGATCCCCCGATCGCGGAACCATGCGGCAGAGCCCTGGCCTCATTTGAAGTCGGTCTTCAGGCGGACGATGGACCAGGTGTCCTTTCCCTTCCACTTGTAGGGTCTCGCAACGGCTCGGAAGGTCGCGGGGCGGTCCTTTTTGTCCTCCGTATTGTAGAGCTCGCCGCTCATGTCGATCTCGTCGCCATTCCGGGACGCGCTTGTCACCTCGGCGTAGTACACGGCCTCCCCGTCCGCCCCATCGAAGTGGTAGAGCTTTCCGTCAAAGTGGTACGACGGGTCGGAATCCATCACGCTCTGGTTCTTCACGTCCAGGCCGAAGTACTTCTTCACGGACTCCTGGACGAACTTCCCGTCGAGGGTAAAGCTTCCATGCTCGCAGTTTTTCTTCGTACACTTCTTGATGCGGCTCTTGAAATTATTGATGTAATTGTGCCTGATTCCGAAGCGGATCAGGTCCGGGGCGGCGTCGGGCCCTCCCAGCCAGAGCATCCCGTCACTCTCGCGCTCCACGTCGAGGTCGTAGAGCCCCTGTTCCGTAAAGTTGCTGACGAAAATACTCATCCGCTTCATCTCGTCCTTACCGAACTGCGCGGCGACTGCCGCACCCGTTAGCGTCAGGACGACGATCGCACAGAGAACGCAAAAGAACTTCTTCATCGATTCATTCCTCCATACCTTTTTGTCTGCCTCGCAGTGGAACCGTCGAAATCATTCGCCTGCCCCGATCAACTCAGCTATCAGTCCATCGCCCGTTCATAGATCATGGCCGCGACGCGCCCATTCCCGACCTCGAACGTCAAATCCTCGCGTTCCGACAGCTCGTAGAACCAACTCTCATCCGTCTTGCTGCTGGGATTGCCCAGGACCTCGGCAAGTTTCCCCGCCGGGTCCCCGAGGCGGATCTCGCCGAACGGCATCGTCCCCTCGCGGACCCTCACGCTCATAAGATATCCCCCGAGATAATGGGCCTCATGAGTGGGGTAGATAAGGGTCTCATCCCAGAGTTTCTCCCCGGCCATCTCAATGTAAACTTTCTTCTTCGTCTCCTTTTGGGGCTTGCCGAAGAGGGCGCGCGCCCTCTCGGGTGTGTAGCCAAAGCTTCGAGAAATACGGATTGCGGTAGAAACCGCGGCGAAAACCGACGGAGTCCTCTCCGATTCCTCCAGGTACTCCTCGGCGTACTTTCCAAAGATCCAGGCCGTTCCCTTCGCGGCCGAAAGCTCCACCTCATACCAGACCGCGCCGTCCACAGACGTCTCCCCGACGGCGATAAACCTGTCCCCCACGTCCGCCTTGTCCAGGATATCCGACGTCGTATCGGGCTCGGCACGAAGCCTCACGCTCTTGCCGGTACACCGGAGGATCGTGGGATACGCCCCCTCGCCGCAGGTTGCGCCCGCCAGGAGCAATACCATCAAGACGACAACAAATCCAAAGGTTCCCTTTCCATTCCTCATCACAGTCCCTGCCATCCTTTCCGCAGCCAATTGCCGCCGGCTCACTCCCGCCGCACTCCATCCGTTCTTCCTTCATCGGGATTCGGATATACCCTCGATATTCATCCCACAGGATACAGGAGACCGTTGGAATTTACGACCCGCACACAGGGGTGGTCTTAGGGTGGTTTTTAGGGAATGCCGCCTACTAACGCCAATGACAGAAGGAACCCCACGGTACCCCAGCCTTCGTAGACAAAAAGGGGCAGCCTCAGCCGCCCCTTAACATCTTGATAATACTGGATATAAGATCTGTTTTATTGTCAAGTAGCAACGCTAAAGCGTCTACTTTAATTCTGGTGCCGGGAGGGAGACTCGAACTCCCACGAGGTCGCCCCCGGTGGATTTTGAGTCCACTGCGTCTACCATTCCGCCATCCCGGCAAAACATTGAGTATTCTATCGACAAGCCATGAGCTTGTCAAGGACACATCGCCGCCGAACTGCCGCTCGGCGGGATACCACGAAGGCCATGAGGAGAAAACATGCCGGGAGGCAAAAATGCACTTGACAAAGCGAGGAGTATCGAATATATTAGATTTAGAATAATTCTAAGTACGGAGAGCGGCATGGCAAAGTACAGCAGCGGCATCCTGGAGATCGTGAACAGGGTGGGGGGTCATATGACCGCCGAGCAGGTTTTCCTGGAGATGAAGAGGCAGTACCCCTCCGTCGTCATGGCGACGGTCTACAACAACCTGAATACGCTCTGCGCACAGGGTGTTATCCGCAGGTTGAGCGTGGAGGGGCAGCCGGATCGCTACGACCGCACTCTGCGGCACGACCATCTGGTCTGTCGAAGCTGCGGGAAGCTCAAGGACGTCTTTCTGGGGGACCTCACGGAGTACCTGAGGACGGAGACGGGGCTCGATATCGATTCCTACGACCTCAAACTCTCCTATGTCTGCGACGAGTGCCGCGGAAAGACACGCCCGGAAGGGCGGAAAGAACAGGGTTGACCGGGCGGGACATTTGCTGTTGAGGCCCCGCTCTGCAATGAAACAACGCGTCGGGCGAACCGACGTACTTATCTCAGAGGAGGAATTTTTAATGTCCATGATCAACAAAGAAGTTAGCGATTTCAAGGTCCAGGCGTATCATAACGGTGAGTTCAAGACCGTCACGAAGGCGGATATTCTTGGAAAGTGGAGCGTTTTCTTCTTTTATCCCGCGGACTTCACCTTCGTCTGCCCCACGGAGCTCGAGGACCTGCAGAACAAGTATGCCGACTTCAAGAAGGCGGGCTGCGAGATTTACTCGGTCTCCACGGACACCCATTTCGTCCATAAGGCATGGCACGACGAGTCCGATCGCATTGGGAAGATCACCTATCCGATGCTGGCGGACCCCACGCACGCGCTGAGCAGGGACTTCGAGGTGCTGATCGAGGACGCCGGCCTGGCGGAGCGCGGCAGCTTCATCGTGAACCCCGAGGGGAAGATCGTGGTGTACGAGGTCAACGCCGGCAACGTGGGGCGCAATGCCGACGAGCTTTTCCGCCGTCTGCAGGCCAGCCAGTTCGTGGCTGAGCACGGGGATCAGGTCTGCCCTGCGAAGTGGCAGCCCGGCGCGGAGACCCTGAAGCCGAGCCTGGACCTGGTTGGCAAGCTCTGATGGACGACCGGAACTTTTATGACGTTGTTGTAGTGGGTGGAGGGCCTGCCGGTTTGACGGCAGGCCTCTACCTCGCCCGCGCCTGCTACCGGGTGCTGGTCGTCGAGAAGGAGACCTTCGGCGGGCAGATCACGATCACCTCCGAGGTCGTGAACTATCCCGGGGTGGGACGGACGAACGGGCGGGAGCTGACCGAGGCCATGCGCGTCCAGGCCGAGGGCTTCGGCGCGGAGTTCCTGATGGCCGAGGTGACGGATCTGGAGCTGGATGGGGACGTCAAGAAGGTCCATACGGACCGGGGCGTCTACTCCTGCTTCGGGGTGCTGATCGCGACCGGCGCGCATCCGCGGATGATCGGGTTTCCCGGCGAGGCGGAGTTCCGCGGCCACGGCGTGGCCTACTGCGCCACGTGCGACGGCGAGTTCTTCACGGACAAGGAGGTCTTCGTCGTCGGCGGCGGTTTCGCCGCTGCGGAGGAGAGCGTCTTTCTGACCCGGTATGCCCGGCACGTGACGGTGCTGGTGCGCGGGGACGGCTTCAGCTGCGCCGGGGCTACGGCGCAGGCGACCCTGAGCCATCCCAAGATCACGGTGCTGACGAACACGCAGGTGGAGGACGTTTCGGGCGATACCGCCCTCCGCAGGATTCGGTACCGGAACTCCAAGACAGGGGAGGAGACCGAGTTCTCCACCGGTGGGAACGACACCTTCGGCGTGTTCGTGTTCGCTGGCTATGCTCCGGACACCGATCTGGTCAAGGGAAAGGTGGAGCTCGACCCTCAGGGCTACGTCATCACCGACCGCAATCAGAAAACCAGCCGGGACGGCGTCTATGCCGCGGGCGACGTCTGCGTGAAGAACCTGCGTCAGGTCGTCACTGCCGTTGGCGACGGGGCGACGGCGGCGACGGAGCTGGAGAAGTACGCGGCCGCCATGCAGACCAAAACGGGCCTCCACCCACAAAAACCGGTTCGCAGGGACGCCGCCCCGGAGCGGAACACCAAGGCCGAGGCGAAACAGTCCTCGGAAGGGGGGCTCTTCCCGCCGGAGATGCGCCAGCAGATGGACGTCATCTTCGAGCGCATGGAGCGGAAGCTGGTCTTGGAGCTCTGCCTCGACGACCGCCCTGTCTCGCGCGAGCTCAAGGGCTACATGGAGGAGCTGGCGGAAGTGACGGACAAGCTGACCGTGAGGACGGGCACGGGGCTCCCCGAAGCCGAGCTGCCCTGCGTCAGGGTCCTGAGGGAGGACGGTACGGAGACCGGCCTGGCCTTTCATGGCGTCCCGGGCGGGCACGAGTTCACCTCCTTCCTCCTGGGGCTTTACAACGCCGCGGGGCCGGGCCAGCCTCTGGACGACGAGACGAGGGCGAGGATCCAGGGGATCGGAAGGGCGGTCCGGATGAAGATTCTGGTCTCCCTCTCCTGCACGATGTGCCCGGAGCTGGTCGCGGCCGCTCAGCAGATCGCGTCGCTGAACCCGTTGGTAACGGCGGAGGTGTACGACATCAACCATTTCGAGGCCATGAAGGACCGGTACAACGTGATGAGCGTCCCCTGTCTCGTGGTCAACGACGACGAGGTGATGTTCGGCAAAAAGAGCGTCCAGCAGCTTCTGGACAAGATAGCCTAAACTCAATCTCCAGACACAGCCCCGCGGGCATCGGCCCGCGGGGCTGTGTCTGGCAAGGGGGCTGCCATGGAGGGGCTGGGGGGGGGGTGCCCCTCTGCAACCTGCGGATTTGAGGAGCACTTCTTGACTTGACAAATTCAACGGGTCATTTTAGTATTAGGAAAAATCGGCCAGAGGGGCAATCTATAAGATTGGTATCCGGATAAAATGAGCAAGCCTCTCAAACGAGCATGAGCAAGTTATGATTTTTGTTGAGCAGGTTGCAGACAGAGCATGCTGTACGAGATTGCGTGGGGTCTCCTGTCGGGGTTTGCGCTTCACTTGTCGATAGGGGATTAATCTGGATGTGTTGACGGGTGTTCCATAATTAGCAGTTTCCCTTAGGGGACCTTTTTTCTTCGACTTATTTTTATTTTCTTTCGGCTTACGTGCGGTCTGCAAGCAACGAAAAGGCACCTTGCTAAGCGTTGGCGGTCGGCAGAGAGTAACTTTATTTTTTTCCAGATGTTTCACAGACCTTGTTCCATGTGTCATTGCAACGGCTGATGACGGGAAGCCCGGTGAGAGTCCGGCGCGGACCCCGCCACTGTAAGCCTGACGAAGCCGCAAAGCCACTGGGAGGCTTTTCCCGGGAAGGCGCGGACAAGGAGGAGGGCAAGCCAGGAGACCGGTCAGCTGCTGAAGACAGGGAGCGGCCTTACGAGGATCTGAGGCTATCCAGGGGTGGCGTTGTGCCTGCCCGTGGGAGCCTCTTTTTTTGTACCTTGAGAGAGGAGAGCCCCGGAAGGGAGGGTGGACGCTATTGGGATAAAGGCACGGCCCCTGGGCTCCTTCGTCCGGATTGTCGGAATGCGGACGAGCATCCCTCTGGAGGTGAAATAACGGTGAACCTCAAGACCAAGCTCTTCGGACACGTCTACCAGTTCAAGAACATCAAGGAGGTCCTTGCGAAGGCAAACGAGGAAAAATCCGGCGACCGACTCGCGGGAATCATTGCCTCCTCCATGGAGGAACGCGTTGCGGCCAAACATGTCCTGTCCAACCTCACGGTTGCGGACCTGCGAAACAACCCGGTCGTCCCCTACGAGGACGACGAGGTTACGCAGATCATCCAGGACGACGTCAACGAAAAGATTTATTCGGAGATCAAGAACTGGACCCTTTCCGAGCTCAGGGAATGGATCCTGTCCAACGAGATCACGGGTGAGCAGATCAAGCGTGCCAGCCGTGGCCTGACATCCGAGATCGTGGCGGGTGTGGCGAAGCTCATGACGAACCTGGACCTGATTTACGGGGCCAGCAAGATTCGCATCACCGCCCACTGCAACACAACCATCGGGCTCCCCGGTACCCTGGCGGCCCGTTTGCAGCCCAACCATCCGACCGACGACATCGAGGGCATCACGGCCTCCCTCTTCGAGGGGCTGTCCTACGGCGTCGGCGACGCCGTAATCGGCCTCAATCCCGTCGATGACTCCATGGAGAGCGTCAAAAAGGTTCTGATTCGTTTTCAGGAGATCAAGGAAAAATTCGGAATCCCCACCCAGATCTGCGTCCTGGCTCACGTCACCACGCAGATGGACGCCGTGCGTCATGGGGCGCCGACCGATCTGATCTTTCAGAGCATCGCGGGCTCCCAGAAGGGCAACGAGGCCTTCGGCATCACGGGGTCCATGCTCGCCGAGGCCAGGGATCTGGCGGCGCACGAGGGAATGGGCGTGGGACCCAACTTCATGTACTTCGAGACGGGGCAGGGTTCGGAGCTGTCGTCCGACGCTCACTTCGGGGCGGACCAGGTGACGATGGAGGCCCGCTGCTACGGATTCGCCAAGAGGTTTGCGCCCTTCATCGTCAATACGGTGGTCGGCTTTATCGGTCCGGAGTACCTCTACGACAGCCGCCAGGTCATCCGTGCCGGGCTGGAGGACCACTTCATGGGCAAGCTCACGGGCATCTCCATGGGATGCGACGCGTGCTACACCAACCACATGAAAGCCGATCAGAACGACATCGAGAACCTGGCCGTCCTGCTCACCTCGGCCGGCTGCAACTACTTCATGGGCATCCCTCACGGCGACGACGTCATGCTCAACTATCAGTGCACCGGATACCACGAGACCCCGACCCTGCGCCAGCTTTTGGGCGTGCGCCCCATCCGGGAGTTCGACGAGTGGCTGGAGTCCCAGGGGATCATGAAGGACGGACGCCTGACGGAGAGGGCCGGGGACGCCTCTCTGTTCCTCTCCAAGACCGCGGAGCGCCCTTCTGCCTTCGCCCGCCCGGACGTCAGTTCGGACGTCGCTTGAGAACGAGGTGATACGAGGTGGTTACTGAGGTCGATATCAGGAAAATGGTGGAGGAGATCATCCGGGACATGGGGCGGGATGCCGCCGATGTCGCCGGGGAAAAGGCAACGGTGGACAAATCCGAGCCCCAGCCTGTCCCCGCGGTTCTGGAGAAGAGCGCCGATTCGGACAGAACCGGAGCCCAGCCAATCGACCCATCGGAGGGTGGTGAGGAGTGCCTTCCCGACTTGGCGGAGGTCAACCTGCGGGAGCAATGTCTCGTGCCGCGCCCCTTCAACCGGGAGGCGCTCCTCTCCATGAAGCAGAGCACCCCGGCCCGAGTCGGGGTCTGGAGGGCGGGGCCACGCTACAAGACGGAGACCCTCCTGCGCTTCCGGGCCGACCATGCCGCCGCGCAGGATGCGGTGTTCAACGACGTTCCGGAGGAATTTCTGACGAAGAACAACCTGGAGGTCGTCCAGACGGAGTGTGTGGATAAGGATCAGTTCATCACCCGGCCCGACCTGGGGCGCCAGTTCTCCGAGGAGTCGAGGGCCGCGATCAAGCGTATCGTCGGCGCCACGGCGCCGAAGGTTCTGGTCTACGTATCGGACGGGCTCAGTTCGACGGCGGTCGCCGCGAACTCCATGGACGCCCTGAAGACGATAGCCCAGGGGCTGGAGCGTCAGTCCGTAACCCTGCCCAAGCCCTTCTTCGTGAGGTTTGGCCGTGTTCCGGCGATGGACGTCGTCTCCGAGGTCACGGGGGCGGAGGTCGTCTGCGTCCTCATCGGGGAGCGGCCCGGCCTGGTGACCGCGGAGAGCATGTCCGCCTACATCACCTACAAGGGGACGGTGGGGATGCCGGAGGCCAGACGCACGGTCGTCTCCAACATCCATTCGGGAGGAACGCCGGCCGTCGAGGCAGGAGCCTATATCGCGGATATCATCAGGATGATGCTCGAAAAGAAGGTCAGCGGCATCGACCTGAAACTTTAACCGAAAAACGTAGCAAAAGGGGGAAGGGCAGAATGAAAGGCGATCCATTTAAGCAGACGACCGGCCCTTTTGAGCCGCAGGCTCAAAATGCCGCGTCGGTCGCTTACGTCGAAGTGAAGCCCCGTGGCTTCATCTTCGACGAGACGGGACGCCCTGTCCGAGAACGCTCCCGCTCGCTCGCGGACGGTTGAGATCCGGAATTTTGAATAACGATTTGAGTTGATTCGAGTTGGGTTTAGGAAAAAGGGGGAAGGGCAGAATGAAAGGCGATCC
>NZ_CAUUWA010000078.1 GCF_963548695.1 uncultured Fretibacterium sp. | reverse complement strand
GAATGACGGAGGGGCCCACCACGATATGGGCGACCGTCGCCTTGACGCCGAAATTTTGCAGCGTATCGACGATGACCTCCGCCTGTTTGTTGGCCAGCTCCAGAGCGTCGTCCTGGTCCCGATCCTGGACAGGAGGGCCGAGGAGATCCAGAGGCGGGGGAAATACCCCGAGACGGAGGCGCCTCCCATCCTCGTCCTCGGGCAGAACCACGTCCGGAAAGAGCTCCTGAACGGCGGTGTCCCTGCCGTCCCCAGTCCCCTCCGCATCCGCGTGCGGCGTACCCGAAGGAAGGACGAGCCGTTCGCGGATCTCCCGCGTACGCTCCTCGGGCCCGACCTTAGGGGTACTGGTCACCTCGATGATCCCATGCCCCTCCTCCACCGCCTTATCCTGGGGAGGCTCAGCGGCCTCCCCAGCCGTTTTCCCCATTTTTTCCCTTTTTTCCTCCTCCTCGGACTTCGAGGGCAGAGGGATGGGAAGGTCCATCAGCTCCTCCAACGGAGGACGATGTATAGACGGACGTTCCTCGGCCCTGATCTCCCGTCTGGGGGGGAGGGGGACGTCGAATTCCCCGGACTCGAGGGACTCCAGCAGCTGATCCAGGATCTCGACCGCCGTCTGCTGAGTCACATCCGTCGACGCTTCCGTCGGCACTTCAGTCAGAGCTTCCATCGGCACTTTCACGACAGCCCCGGCGTCATCGAAACCGACAGCGGACAACGGTTCTTTGGCCCCGCCAACCTCACCAGCCTCATCCGACTCGCCCTCATCCGACTCGCCCGCTCCATCGGCGCGGTGCAGCTCCGGTCCAGCTGGGGCCTCAGGCGAGGGCTCGGGACGAGGAGCATCGGACTCCGGCCGTTCCTCCACATCGGAGGAAACGGGCACCCCCTCGGCTGGGAAGGGCACCTCCACTTCCTCTCCGGGCTCCGGATCCCGTCTGTCCAAAGGTTCGTCAGTTTCGGATTCCTCCGCCCGGTCGAACGCGATCAGCGTCCCCACGGGCCGGAGGGGATCGAAGGGAACGCCTCCCGGCGAAGAATTCCTCACAAGGCGCGCGCTCCTACCCTCCTCCCTGCGCCTGGCGGAACGGGGCTCCCAGGGTTCCTTCCGTCCCTCCCCCTCGGGCTCCGACGCCGAGGGGTGCCTCAGACCCTCTTTATTCGACGGATGGGCTGCGGGCAAGAGCGACAAAAGCGAGAGAAAACGCGATCCGAAGAACAGACCGGACAGAAAGAGGGAGGCGAAGGACACCAAGACCGTCCCCAAGACCCCCAGATTCAGGACGAAGAAATGCGCCAGGCCGTCCCCCACACGCCCCGGTTCGGCCAGGATCCAGCTCGAATTCCATCCGACCCTCCGAAACAAGCCCAGCATGAAAGCAATGGAGAGGTAGAGCTGAAACGTCCCCAGGATCTGTCCCAGAGGCCGGGGTATCCGGAGGCGGATGAACCAGGCGAAGCAAAGGTACAGCCAGAACAACAGCGGGACAAGAAGCGCCCCGCCCCAGGCGGCGCGCAGATATGCCCCTATCTGGCGTCCCGACGCCCCCGTCCAGGCACTGTCGAAAAGGGCCGCGATCAGGTACATTCCAGCGGCCGCAAAAAAGAAAAGGACCAGCTCGAACCAGCTTCTCCGGGCAGGGTGCGGTGTCGCCGCACTGCGCCTGGGTCTTCGGGATGTATTGCCGCCGTCGCGTATTATGGGCATTGCGAAGTCCTGCCTTCCCAATTCAAATTCGGTAGCGCCTCCATTTCGATCTCCGCCGACGCCTATTCGGAGCGGGCCTTCTTGATGTTTTGGAGATGCCCCTCGTAGGTCGATGAAAAATAATGGTACCCGTTCTTCCGGGCAACATAATAATAATACGGGTTCTCCTCGGAGCCAAGTGCAGCATCCCAGGCGGAGGAGGATGGGACGCAGATGGGGTGCTGGGGAAGCCCCACAAAACGATAGGTGTTGTAGGGCGAATCGATGCTCAGGTCGCTGTGAAGCACCCGCGTCACCTTCCGCCCCAGGCGCTTCCAGGCATAGACCACCGTCGCGTCTATCTGCAGCGGCATGTTCTTTTCCAGCCGGTTTCGGATAACCTCCGCAATCGCGGGGCCCTCCGCATCCCACAGGGCCTCGCGCTGCACCATCGAGGCAATCTTCGCCGCGGCCAGAAGGTCCGACGAGGCCATAGCCAAAGCCGATGCGCCGAACCGATCCCACCAGGCGTGCGCCGCAACGCGCACCAGCTCCTCCGGGGACTCCTCGACGAGAAGATAAGTATCCGGGAGCAGCCACGCGATCCTCGACTCCTCCTCGTCGGGAAGCACCGCGCGCATCGCCTCGGGGTAGCTGCGGCCGTCCAGGATGGAACGTCTCAGGAGGTCGCCGCTTCCCGGAGCGTCGGGGTTTTGTTCCGGACGAAAGAGGTCCCTCAGGGAAAAGATATCCGCCCCCGGAAGAATGGTCACCTTCGCCAGCAACGGGCGCGCCGTCCGAAGCTGACGCGCCAGGCTCCAGGCATCGGAACGCATAACACGGTAGCTTCCGGGCCGAAAACTGCGGTCCAGCCCAAAACGCGCCATCCATCGGGCCAGTTTTGCGGAGGGTTCCGTTAAGGCGCCCTGGTCGAAAAAGGCCTGAGCGATCTGCCGGGCGTTCATCCTTGGGTGGACGAGGACAAGGCGCACCTCCCCCACGGGAATGGGGAGCACCCCCTCCCAAAAGGAACTGGGCTGCTTCAGATAGAAGGATACGCCCCCCAGCAGAAGGGCCAGCATCAGGAACACCGACAGACAGAACAGGCCTCGTCTCATCGGCTCAGGCACTCCCCACCCATCCGTCTTCCCTCTCCTTCCTCACGGTCACCAACAGATCTCCACTCGATATTTCTTTTTTCGATATTTTTTCATTGATAGAGGAACATGGCGTCGCCAAACGAGAAGAATCGATACCCCTCGGCGACGGCCGAGGCGTAGATCCCGTGCAGGGCGGACAGAGCCCTTTCCTCCTCGCCCCTCCAGCCCCCCAATCCCGCGGCGAACGCCGCCACAAGCATCAGGAGCGAGCTCTTCGGTAGATGAAAATTCGTGATCAGGGCATCGACGACGCGAAAATCGAATCCCGGATAGATAAAGAGGCTGGTATCCAAACAACCGGGGCGGACCCCGCCTCCTTCGACGGCCATGGACTCCAGGGTGCGGGCCACGGTCGTCCCCGCGGCGACGACCCGGCCTCCGCGCCGGCGGCATTCCTCCACGGCCTCGGCTGTATCCCGTGGGACCTCGCAGTACTCGTCGTGAATGACGTGCTGCCGGATATCCGGCGCCTTCACGGGACGAAAGGTCCCGAGACCGACATGAAGGGTCACCCATGCCCTGTGAACCCCCATGGCGTCGATGTCCTGCAGGAGTTCCCGCGTGAAATGCAGGCTCGCTGTCGGGGCCGCCACCGACCCCTCCCTGAGGGCGAAGACCGTCTGATACTCCTCTCGCCAGTCCCGGTCTCCGCCGATGTAGGGGGGCAGGGGGACGCGTCCGAAGGCGTCCAGAAAGGCCAGGACATCCTGACGTCCCGTTCCGACCCGGACGATGCGAACCCCCTCGTCCTCCTGTGTCTCGATCCCGAGGACCCTGTCCCCTACCAAGACCTGCGTCCCCGGCCGCAGCTTGCGCCCCGGCCTGACCAGGGCCCTCCATACCTGGAAGTCCGAGGAACAGGGACTCAGAAGCAGCACCTCCGCGGCGCCCCCGCCGGGCAGGCGTTTTCCCAGCAGCCGGGCGGGCAGCACGCGCGTATCGTTCAGGACCAGGAGGTCGTCCGGCCTCAGATAGTCAAGGATATCACGGAACCGACGATGTTCGACCGCTCCGCTCCCGACGCTCCAGCTCAGGAGGCGGGACGAGTCCCGCGGCTCCGCTGGCGCCTGGGCGATCCGCTCCTCAGGCAAGGGGTAGTCGTAGGCACTCAGGTCGAAGAGATCCTCGTGCGCAAAGGCCCGTCGCTCGATGGCACTCATTGTGACGGCACTCATCGAGAGCTCTTCACGTGGGTCCCCGGATAATAATGCTCCAGAATGCGCTCCGCAGTCCACCCCTCCCCGGCCAGGGTCAAGGCCCCCCACTGGGAGAGCCCAACCCCATGTCCCCATCCCCTTCCGCGGAAGATAAAGACATCCCCATCCCGCACGATGGCCCCCCCTCCGGAAAGGGGCGGCGGAGAAGGGCGAGCAGGGACAGGAGCAGGCGGAACGACCACCTTACGGGGAGGATTCGCCGCCGGTTGCGGGGCAGGCTTTCCCTTTCCTTTCCTTTGGAAGCCAAGATAGAGATAGCCCTTTTTCTTGTCGGGGTTCGTCAGCATGTCGATAAGCTCCGCCGTCGTAAAGACGCCGTCCGCGGTCATGCTCGTCAGGCGCTTCTCCTGCGCAGGGGACAGGGGCTCGTTCGAGGTCGGCACCGGAACGCGAGGCAGGCCGCCGTCCGCAGCTTCGGACGCATCGGGAACCCAGTCGGATTCCCTGACCTCGGGCAGGGCAACGCCGTCGACCAAGGAGGGGACAGGAGGCGACGGCCGCTTCGGGGCCGAGCTCGATATGGGCCCGGAGCCCGACGTCAGCATGGTGCTTTTCAACAGATTCGGTCCTACGGCCATGCGAAAAAGGCTGGACTTGACCGTCTTGCTCCCGCCGGGCCCGATGAAGGTCAGCGCCGTCGACCGGCCCCCCTTGTCAATCCCGGCGATCCGGATCTCGGACACCGTGCCGACCTTCCCGCCGATCTTCGCCAGTGCGGCCTCGATACGGGCCCGTGGGATCCTGGCCGTCCAGAACGCGTTCGGGGACTGGTAGTCCCTGGGCTCCGGAACCCCTCCCAGGTAGGGCAGGATTCTGCCCCAAACGTCGGAGTTGTTCGCCGTATGCCCCCCACTGTCCGAGTGAAACGGCGTGAAGGCGAGGTCCTTGCCGTAAATCAGGACCTCGCCCGCGGTGCTCTGCACGGCCTGATTCGTCCGAGCGGTCTCCACCCCAGCCCCACGATAGACCTGATCGGACACCGAGTCCGTGACGTCATAGCCACGGGATGAGCGATTGAGACTCTGCCTCAGAATATAGGTGCGGGAGATGATGGCCTGGGCCCGAAGGGCCTCCATGGGCCATTTCGCCCCCACCTCGGCGGGGAGCACCCCACGGAGATAATCCTCCAGATCCAGTACGTTCAGCAATCCATTCCGCGTCAGGAGGAAATCCCCGCGGTAACTCCGCCTGTTGAAGCGCAGGAGCCCCGAACTGAGGATGCGGGCCGGAAGCGGAAAAGCATGTTTTCCTACCAACGCCTTCCCACCCCGGAGGGTTATGGTGGCCGACCTGCCGAGCTCTCGCTCCTGACCGCCCCCGGCCAGCAGGCTGAGCCCCCGCTCTCCCTCGACGACAAACGTTCCCCCCGCCGCCAGGCGCACATAGGCGTCACGGGCCTCGGCGCACACGGAACAGCTCAGAAGCCCCACTGCGGCCAAAAGCATCCCCAAGAGCTTCCGTAATTTTCCCCTCTCGAAAAGCAACTCGGATACCTCCCGGCAACGATACATTATCCTGAACGGGGCGTCCTATGCCTCCCCATCCTCCCCGCCAAAGGGCAACAGGAGCCCCTCCCGCCCTCCCGGAACCGGCTTCCCAAGATAGGCATAGGCGCTGCCCGTCACCCTGCGCCCACGCGGGGTCCGCTCCAGAAAGCCCTTCTGGATCAGGTAGGGCTCGTAGATGTCCTCGATCGTCTGCATGTCCTCGTTCAGGGCCGCCGCCATCGTCCCGAGGCCGACGGGGCCACCGTCGAACAGCTCGACGATCGTCCGCAGGATACGGCGGTCCCCCTCGTCCAACCCCTCGGCGTCGACATCGAGCATGTCCATGGCGCGGGCGGCGACCTCCGCGTCGACGCTCCCCGCTCCCCGAACCGCCGCGACGTCCCGAACGCGGCGCAGGAGCCTCAGGGCAACACGGGGTGTCCCGCGCGCGCGCCGGGCAATCTCCCGCGCCGCCTCGCCGAGAATTTGAATTTCCATGACGCCGCCGGCCCTGAGGACAATGCGGGTCAGTTCCTCCTCCGTATAAAGGGCGAGCTGCTCGACGATTCCGAAGCGGGCGCGCAGAGGCGAGGTCAGGAGCCCCAGCCGGGTCGTCGCCCCGCAGAGCGTAAAGCGCGGCAGGGAGAGCCCGATCGTCTTCGCCAGGGGCCCCTTGCCCACCACGATGTGAAGGGCGAAGTCCTCCATCGCAGGGTAGAGGATCTCCTCGACCTGGGCCGGCATACGGTGGATCTCGTCGATGAACAGCACGTCGCCCGGCTCCACGTTCGAGACGATCGCCGCGAGGTCCCCGGCGCGCTCGAGCGCGGGCCCCGTCGTCGTGCGCAGCTGGCCTCCCATCTCCTGGGCGATGATGCCCGCCAGCGTCGTCTTGCCCAGCCCTGGAGGTCCGTAGAAGAGGATATGGTCCAGGGGCTCTCCGCGCCCACGGGCCGCCTCCAGATAGATCCTCAGCTTCTCGCGCACCCGTTCCTGACCGATGAAATCGTCGAGGGAACGGGGCCTGACGGTCACATCCTCCTGAGAACGGGGAGCCGAGAAAAAACGGGGCTCGTTTTCGTACCGATCGTCCTGCATCGTACCGGGTCCCTCCGCGTACCGGCTTCCCTAACGGAGCCCTTGCTGGAGTTCCTTCAAAGCGGCCTTCAGAAGGGACTCCTCGTCCATGCGTTCAAATTCCTCGCCGCGTGCGGCCCGGATAGCGGACAGGACCGGACCGATATCCGTCTGTGCGAATCCGAGGGAGCGCAGGGCCTCCCCCACCGTGTCCGCCGTCCGCGACGGCGCGGCAAGGCCCGCACCGGCCGTCGGGATGGAGTCCGTCAATGCCTCGGGGAGAAGGTTCCGAAGCTCGAAACACAGCCGCTCTGCCGTCTTGCGTCCCACGCCGGGAACCCGCGTAAAGGCGGCGACGTCGGCCAGGGACACGGCCCGAAGGATATCGTCCACGGAGAAAACGGACAGAATCGCCATTCCCGTTCGGCCGCCGATCCCCTTGATCGTCGTGATTTTGAGGAAGAGCTCCCGCTCCCGCTCGTCGGCGAACCCGAAGAGCGAGGCCCCGGCCTCCGACACCTGCATGAAGACCGTCAGGCGCACCCGCTCCCCCGCACGACAGAGCGCCAGGGCGCCCCGGGAACACAACACGTCGAACCCCATGCCGTGGACATCCAACAGCACGGCGTTCTCCACGACGTTCAGGACCTCCCCCGTCAGGCAGCGGATCATGGCAGGTCTCCGCCGGACACGGCCGCGCGCTCCGCCTCCGGCCTGAAGGCCGAGTCGTAGTAGGCAAGCCCGGCCAGCGCCGCGGCCAGGGCATCCGCCGCATCGTCAGGAGAGGGTATGGCGTCGAGCCCCAGAAGACGTTGGACCATCCGCTGCACCTGGGTCTTATCGGCCCCCCCGGTCCCGCACACGGCCAACTTTATCTGATTCGGCTTGGGCTCCAAGACCGGAAGGCCCTTCCGGGCCGCCAGGAGCATCACGACCCCCCGGGCCTGCCAGACGAACTCCGCCGTCGTGATGTTCCGCCCGAAAAAAAGTCGCTCCACGGACATGAAATCGGGGGCGCAGTGCTCGAGCTGCTCCCCCAAAGCCTCATAAATATGCAGGAGCCTTTGCGTAAAGGGCAGCTTCGGGCTCGTCTCGACGCACCCGTACGTCAGGGCCCGCAAGCGGCTCCCCTGCCGCTCCACGACCCCGTAGCCAACCCGGGCAAGGCCTGGGTCGATCCCCAGGCACAGCCGCCCCCCGCCCATCACTCCTCGAGCCCGGCGGCAGCCTCGTCGGAAAGATCGAAGTTGGAATAGACGTTCTGAGTGTCGTCGTGCTCCTCGAGAACCTCGATCAGGCGCATGATCTTCCGCGCCGCCTCAACGTCCGATATCTCGACGGGCGTTTTGGGAACCATAGGGGTCTCGGCGCTCTCCACCGCGTACTTCGCCTTCTCCAGAGCCTCCTGAAGGGTCCCCAGGTCCCCCGGCTCGCAATAAAGCGTATACCCCTCGTCGGAGGACTCCATGTCCGTCATCCCGGCCTCGAGCCCGCAGGACATCAGGGCATCCTCGTCCAGCTCCTTGCCCTTGACCTCGAGAACCCCCTTGCGCTCGAACATCCAGGATACGCTCCCGGACTCCCCCATCTGCCCGCCGTTGCGCGTCAGAAGGGCTCGGATCTCCGGCGTCGTGCGGTTCCGGTTGTCCGTGAGCACCTCGACCAGCACCGCAATGCCGTTCGGGCCGTACGCCTCGTAGGTCAGCTCCTCGTAGGAGGCACCGTCGATCTCGCCCGTCCCCCGCTTGATGCCCCGAATGATGTTGTCCATGGGGACGCTGACGGCCTTGGCCCTCTCGATCGCCGTCTTCAGGCGCATGTTCATCGCCGGATCTCCGCCGCCCTCCTTGGCCGCGATGATGATGGCGCGCACAAGTTTCTGGAAGAGATTGCCCCGCTTCGCATCCTGAGCGGCCTTGCGATGTTTGATGTTAGCCCATTTGGAGTGTCCCGACAAAAAAATCACCTCATAAACATAAATGAAGCGCCGACTGCGAAACACACGGCGCCTGTTTTAGACAAAAATCCACCCTCACGACGCGGAACGTCCGCGCCCGGCCCTAGACCTCGGGAACGCAGATCGGAACGGGACGGCGTTTGTGTTCGCTGTTTCGCCGCCTCGTCTCGATGCGCTCCCTGACCTCGGGCTCCGCGTCGCCGGTCGCCAGATAACGGTCCAGTTCGTCGTAGGTTAACCCCATCTCCTCCTCGTCCGTCTGCCCCACCCAGAAGCCGGCGGTTGGCGCCTTCCGGATGATGCGCTCCGGCACCCCGAGATGGGCCGCCACGGCCCGCACCTCTCCCTTCAGAAGGTCCGCGAGGGGCAGGAGATCCGCGGCGGAGTCCCCGAACTTGGTGAAATAGCCCGTCGCTATCTCCGCCCTGTTGCTCGTCCCGCAGACGAGCAGGGAACGGGCTTGGGCGACGGCATAAAGAGACGCCATCCGCAGGCGGGCCTTGAGGTTGGAGAGGGCCGGCCCCTGGAGTACGCCGATTTTCCTCAGCTCCGTGGCAAGGGCGTCGTAAGCCGCGGTAAGGTCCACCCTTTCGCAGGGAATGTCCAGCGCGTCCGCAACCAGTCGGGCGTCCGCCTCATCCGACGGATCGCTGTGGCAGGGCATGACGAGCGCCGCCATGTCTCGTCCAAACGCGCGCCGGGCCAACGCGGCAACGACCGCGGAGTCGATGCCGCCGGACAGTCCGACGGCGATCCCCACCGCGCCGGCCTCGGCCGCCCGCTCCCTCAGCCATCTCTCGATAAATCCGGCCACCCCGGCGGCGTCGCGAATGTACGTCAAACCTCAGCCCTCCCCAAGGGGGCAACAGTCCCCGGATATTTTATTATAGCGCAACCTCCGGCCATTTCATTTCCCCGCAATTTACAAGCGGCGGGCACGGCAGCAAGCGGTCATCCGCCTAAAAATCCCTTTGTCTTCCCGAGAGAAAGGCGGCGTACGTCCGGCGCAGCCCCTCGTCCAGTTCCACCGTGTGCCGCCAGCCCAGACCATGCAGAA
>NZ_CAUUWA010000077.1 GCF_963548695.1 uncultured Fretibacterium sp. | reverse complement strand
GGAGGCAATTCGGAGATGGCGAAGGAGAAGTTCGAGCGGAACAAGACGCACCTGAACATCGGTACGATCGGTCACATCGACCACGGAAAGACGTCGCTGACGGCGGCTATAACGAAGTGTCTTTCGACGCAGAAGTGGGCGGACTACACGGCGTACGACATGATCGACAAGGCGCCGGAGGAGCGGGAGCGCGGGATCACGATCAACATCTCGCACGTGGAGTACCAGACGGAGAAGCGCCACTACGCGCACATCGACTGCCCGGGTCACGCGGACTACATCAAGAACATGATCACGGGAGCGGCGCAGATGGACGGGGCCATTCTGGTTGTGAGCGCGGCGGACGGCCCGATGCCGCAGACGCGCGAGCACGTGCTTCTGGCGCGCCAGGTGAACGTTCCCGCGCTGGTGGTGTTCATGAACAAGACGGACCAGGTGGATGACCCCGAGCTTCTGGACCTTGTGGAGATGGAGATTCGTGAGCTTCTGAACAAGTACGAGTTTCCGGGGGACGAGATTCCGATCATCCGCGGCTCGGCGCTCGAGGTGTTGGAGAAGGGTAACGGGACGCGCGAGGACCCGATCTGCAAGCCGATTTGGGATCTGATGGATGCGTGCGACAGCTATATTCCTGAGCCTGTCCGCGAGACGGAGAAGCCTTTCCTGATGCCTGTGGAGGACGTGTTCACGATCACGGGGCGCGGGACGGTTGTGACGGGTCGAGTGGAGCGTGGCATCATCAAGGCCGGCGAGGAAGTGGCGATTGTCGGTATGAAGACGGACATCAAGAAGACGGTTGCGACCTCGCTCGAGATGTTCCGTAAGATTCTGGACGACGCGGTTGCGGGGGACAACGTGGGAGTCCTGCTTCGCGGGGTGGACAAGGACGAGGTGGAGCGCGGTCAGGTGTTGGCGAAGCCGGGTAGCGTGACGCCGCACACGAAGTTCAAGGGCGAGGTGTACGTACTGAAGAAGGAGGAGGGCGGCCGTCATACGCCGTTCTTTGCGGGCTACAAGCCGCAGTTCTACTTCCGTACGACGGACGTTACGGGCGGGATCAAGCTTCCCGAGGGAGTGGAGATGGTTATGCCCGGCGACAACGCGACGTTCGAGGTAGATCTGATCGTGCCCATAGCGATGGAGGAAGGTCTTCGTTTCGCGGTCCGCGAGGGCGGCCATACGGTGGGCGCCGGCGTCGTCACCAAGATCCTCGAATAGTCCGATTTTATTGACTCGCGGCGGTCCGGTGGTAAGGACTGCGGTCATAAATTTGTTTTTCATTTGCAGCGGAAGGGAAGTGAGCGGTTATGGCCGATATCGTTGGGCTGGTCTGCACGACCTGCAAGCGGCGCAACTACACGACGACGGTGAACAAGAAGAAGCAGTCGAAGAAGCTGGAGATCAAAAAGTTCTGCAAGTGGTGCAACGCTTCCGTTGTGCATAAGGAGTCGAAGTAGTTCTGTTTTGGGTTTGTTTGAATTGATGCCTTCCCCCATCTCATCCGGGGGAGTGCTCGAAAGATAGAGAATCGGTGCTACCCAGTTGTGCGGGGTGGTCCCGTTGTGTCTCCTTTATATCTCTTCAGCTTTATATTTCTTCAGTCGCTCCCAAAACTGCAGGCAAAATTTTAACGTGTGGTAAAGGCAGGTTTTGCACGCTTTCCGCTGCACCTGAGGGGTGCAAAATGAGAGTTGGCTCAATCTATGCAACAACGCACTTTATTCTTCATAAGGCTATCGCAGCCTGCGGATTGGGGCCGCTCGTGGTCTCTTGCGCAACGGGTGTCGCTGGTGTACAATACGTGCTGTTGCTTTGAACGCAGGTCCGTAGCTCAATTGGCAGAGCACTGGTCTCCAAAACCGGGGGTTGCAAGTTCGAGTCTTGCCGGGCCTGCCATTTTTTTATTGTCCAGGGTGTCGTTTCGAGGCGCCCGCAGGAGGCAATGCATGGCTAAAGAAATCGCGAGTTCGATCCCGGGAATCGGTTTCCTGCGGGAGGCCAAGGCCGAACTGAAGAAGGTGACCTGGCCAGGCAGAAAACAAATTTGGTTTTCGACGCTGGTCGTTATCTTTTTTACACTTTGCGCTTCCATTTATCTGGGGGCTATTGATTTTCTCTTGACGTGGGTTTTCTCCGGGATCCTGAGCTGACGATGGCTCGTTGGATACGATCCCAGGCGCGCAGGTGGGGGTGAAGGGACTTTTCCCGAGTTTTTCATGGAGGCACGAGACGAGCGCCGCTGGTATGTCGTGCAGACCTACGCGGGCTATGAGAATCGAGTGAAGGCCAACCTGGAGCAGCGTATAGAGACGATGGGGATGGAGAAGAACATCTTCAACGTGCTGGTTCCTGTGGAGGAGCGGGTCCTCGTAAAGGACGGAAAAAGCCGTAAGGTCTCCAGGAAGCTTTATCCCAGCTATGTGCTTGTGGAAATGGTGCTCGACGAACAGTCGTGGTACGTCGTGCGGCATACCCCGGGGGTGACGGGATTTGTCGGGGCGGGAAGCCTTCCGCTGCCTCTTTCCGAACGGGAGGTCCGTGAGCTGATGTCCCGTATCGGCCCGGAGCAGGCCAAGCCCAAGGTCGAGATCAACCTCAGGTTGGGGGATACCGTTAGCGTCAGAAGCGGTCCTTTCGAGGGGCAGGCGGGCCCCGTGGTGGAGATCATCCCGGAAAAGGGCAAGGTCAAATTTACGGTCAGCGTGTTTGGCCGCGAGACCGTCGTCGAGACCGATTACGACCTCCTGGAAAAGATATGACAGACGTTTCCGTCCTTCTCTGGGCGGGATCTGTGCCGTAGATGAGGTTTTATTTAGGAGAGGGGATTTTGTTTCATGGCAAAGAAGGTCGTTGGGCAGATTAAGTTGCAGTTGCCGGCCGGAAAGGCAACGCCTGCTCCCCCCGTAGGGCCCGCGCTGGGCCAGCACGGCGTCAACATTATGGAATTCTGCAAGCAGTTCAACGCGAAGACCTCGGATCAGGCAGGTTTGATCATTCCCGCGATCATTACGGTCTATGCCGACCGGAGCTTTACGTTCGAGCTCAAGACCCCTCCCGCAAGCGTTCTCTTGAAGAAGGCGGCGGGGATCGAATCGGGGTCCGGGGTTCCCAACAAGACCAAGGTGGGGCAGCTCCCCAGAAGTAAGGTGCGGGAGATTGCGGAGTTGAAGCGCCAGGACCTCAACGCGAACGACGTCGAGGCCGCCATGCGCATGATCGAGGGTACGGCCCGTTCCATGGGGATTGAAATCCAGGGATAAGGGCGAAAAACAAGTGGCAGAGCTTAGGGGCTCGTTATCGACCACGGGAGGTTTTATCGATGAAACGAAGTAAGCGTTACAGAGAGGCGGCCGCCAAGATCGACGGCAACAGGCAGTACGGCCTTCGTGAGGCTGTCGATCTCTTCCATTCGGTGGCGACGGCCAAGTTCAACGAGAGCATGGAGCTGCACATTCGTCTGGGCGTCGACCCGCGTCATGCGGACCAGCAGGTCCGCAGCACGGTGGGCCTCCCCCACGGCACCGGAGTGACCAAGAGGGTGCTTGTCCTCGCCACGGGCGAGAAGGTCAAGGAGGCCGAGGACGCGGGGGCCGATATCGTCGGAGGCGAGGATCTCGTCCAGAAGATAGCGGGTGGCTGGATGGACTTCGATGCGGTTATCGCGACGCCGGACATGATGAAGTCCGTCGGTCGTCTGGGTAAGGTCCTGGGGCCCCGGGGATTGATGCCCAGCGCCAAGACGGGGACCGTGACCTTCGACCTCGCCAACGCCATTCAGGAGATCAAGGCCGGCCGTGTGGAGTTCCGCGTCGATAAGGCAGGGATCGTCCATAACTCCGTGGGTAAGAAGAGCTTCACCCCCGACGCCCTTTTCGAGAACGCCAAGGTCCTTCTTCAGGCGGTTCAGAAAGCGCGCCCCGCTTCAGTGAAAGGGACGTACATCAAGAGCATCTCCCTGACCTCGACGATGGGGCCCGGGATATCCATCGATCCTGTCGCTGCCGTGAAGGAGCTGTCGGCATAAGGAGGAGGGCCTTTCCCCCTCGGGTTTTCTATCTATAGGGTTTTTCGACCCCAGAGAGCAGGCGCCTTTTTTGAAAAGGGCTTAATCCGATACCTGCCGAGGCTGAGAAACGGAGATGCCGCTCGAAACGCGGCGAATCTGTTCCTGTGTCCCTCGGCCTTTCAGGTCGAGGGACTTTTTGATGAGTTTTGAGGAACAATGGATTTTGGTATCGAGGAGGTGAAAAATGATGCCTGCAAAAATCAAATACGAACAGGTCGCGGTTTTGAGGGAGAAGCTCGAAAGGACCGAGGCCGTCTTTGTGGGGGAGTATCGGGGGATGACGGTGGCTCAGAGCACCGCGCTTCGCGTGAAGGTACGCGCGGCGGGCGGGGAGCTGAAGGTCGCCAAGAACACCCTTTTCGCGATTGCCATGAAGGAGTCCGGCCTCGAGTCGCTGCCGGACTCCATGGTGACGGGGCCGAACATCTATGCGCTCTGCTACGGGGACCCCGTCGGGGTTGCCAAGGTGCTCAAGGAGTACTCCACCGACAAGACGCAGAAGGCCTTTGTTCTGAAGGGCGGACTTTTGGGCAAGATGGCCCTGGACCAGAGCCAGGTTTACGCATTGGCCGATCTTCCCTCGAAGGATGCGCTGGTGGGGCAGGTCGTCCGTACTATCGCCGCGCCTCTTTCCGGGCTGGTCACCGTGCTTTCCGGGACGATGCGAGGGCTGGTCACGTGCCTTGGGCAGATCCGGGACAAAAAAGAGGCCGCTTAGGCCGAGGTTTTTCTCGTTGTTGTTCCGTTCTTTTTGTTTGTCAGGGGCCCCGGGGTGCTTTGGGGCCGATGTCGAATTTAGGAGGTAAGTTTTTATGACGCGCGACGATATGATTAAGGCTATTGAGGAGATGACGGTACTCGAGCTCTCCGAGCTCGTGAAGGCCCTTGAGGAGAAGTTCGGCGTTTCCGCCGCCGCCCCAGTGGCCATGCCCATGATGGCTATGCCCGGCGCCGGCGCCGCTGCGGCCGCCGAGGAGGAGAAGACCGAGTTCGACGTGATCTACAAGGCCCCCGGCGCCAACAAGATCAACGTGATCAAGGTTGTCCGTGAGGTCACCGGCCTTGGCCTGAAGGAGGCCAAGGAGCTGGTCGACAATCCGCCCAAGCCGGTCAAGGAGGGCGTGGCTAAGGAAGAGGCCGAGGAGATCAAGAAAAAGCTCGTCGATGCCGGCGCCGAGGTTGAGGTTAAGTAGCCGGTACGACATCGAGGCTCAAAAAGCGGCCCCCCGCGATGGGCCGCTTTTTTCTTTCGCTGCTTTATTGTACAATGAAAAGGAAGAGGGCTTTTGTAGTTGCCCTTATCCGTTGTTCCTTATCCTATGAGTGGAGGGTCTTGTCATGGCAGCCCAGAAGAAAGAACCGGAAAAAAAGTCGGGTTGGTCTAATCTTGTCAACAGCAGACCGAAGAAGATCTTTGTCTCTTTGATCGGGGTTATCCTTGTCCTCAATATTTTGTGGACCCTGAAGCAGGATAGCGCCTCCTCCGATGCCCCGGCCTTGAAAGAGGAGCTGGCGAAGCTGGAGCAGCGCGTTGCGGAACTGGAGAAGAGGGCTGTACCTGATGTGGAGTCCCTTCGATCCGAGTTCGAGGCGGTCAGGCAGGTTGGAGAGGGCTACGAGGCGCGTCTGATGGAGTTGCTGAAGGCGGAGGAGGAGCGTCTGGCGACGATGAAGGCGGAGCTGGAGGCCCGGGAGGCTTGGCTCGACTCTCTGCGGAAAGCCGCTTCGGACAAGAAGTAGAGGAGTTTGATACCCTGCGGAGGATCCCCGATGACGTCTCGAAGCGTTTTTATCATTGATGATGCGGATTTTGTGGTGGATATGCTGCGCCTGACATTTGCGGACGGCGGGTATACCGTCGTGGGGTCTGCGACCGACAGCCTTCAGGGTGTCGGTCAGCTGCGCGAGATGGTTTCAAAATCTCAGGCTGTCGATGTCGTCGTCGTCGATCTTCACATGCCCAAGCTGGATGGGTTCGGGACCATTCGTGAAATACGCGAGATCCTGCCGGGGGCGAAGGTCCTCTTGGTCAGTGCCGATGCGACTTTGCCCGTAGCTCTCAGGGCAAAGGAGCTTGGCGTGGATGGATTCATCGTCAAGCCTTTCGAGCCGGAGACCATCTGGGCGACGCTGGAAAAAATCTGAAAAAGTCCGTTGTTTTCGTTTTTTCACTTCGCGGAAGCACCGTGGGGTCGCGCGGAGAAGTACGTTCAAAATCGAGGGGCGTGGAGCCCCTCTTTTTCTCTTGGAAGACTTTTTTCCCGCTGGGTTCCCGGCGGAATCCCGGCTTGCCGGTTGGAGGACAGATTTTTTCAGGGCCTCAGTGGCTTCAGGATGGGGCTTTCCGGCAGCCGCTCGCTCTCGCTTGAGGGGTGTTCCGTCTCAGGATAGCGGCGTGAGGGCAGAGAGGTGAAGCCCCCATGTCAATCGGCGCTTTCAGAGGAGTCGCGTATGACACAGGAGAACATCAGAAATTTTTGCATCATCGCTCATATCGACCATGGGAAGTCCACCCTGGCGGATCGCCTTCTGGAGCGGACTTCCACGGTGCAGTCGCGGGATATGAAGCATCAGCTGCTGGACTCCCTCTCGCTGGAACGGGAGAGGGGCATCACAATCAAGCTGGTGCCGGTGCGCATGGATTACACGTCCCCGGATGGTAAAAAATGGGTGCTGAACCTCATCGATACGCCGGGTCACGTGGACTTCGGCTATGAGGTATCGCGCTCCCTGGCCGCCTGCGAGGGGGCGCTCCTGGTCGTGGATGCGACGCAGGGGGTCGAGGCGCAGACGGTTGCGAACGCCTATCAGGCTATCGAGCAGGGGCTCGAGATTCTGCCTGTCATCAATAAAATTGACCTCCCCTCGGCCCATCCCGAGAGAGCTAAACAGGAGATCCGCGATGTGGTGGGGCTGGATGCCGACGACGCCATCCTGGCCAGTGCGAAGGACGGGCGGGGGATCGACGAGATTCTGGAGCGCATCGTCAGGTCGGTTCCGGCCCCTCGGGGGGACCCGGACGCCCCCCTTCAAGCCCTGATCTTCGATTCCATGTACGACAACTATCGAGGCGTCATCTGCTACGTGCGGATCGTGAACGGGACCCTGAAGGCAGGGCAGGACATCCTTTTCATGGCGACCAACGTGTCCTATCCCGTGGACGAGGTGGGGGTGTTCCGCCCCTCCTTCACGCCCGTCGATCGGTTGGGGCCGGGAGAGGTCGGCTACGTGGCCGCCAGCATCAAAACCCTGGCCGAGGCGCACGTTGGGGACACGATTACCGATGCGCGGAACCCCGCGCCGCAGCCGCTTCCCGGGTACCGTAAGGTCAAGAGCGTCGTGTTCTGCGGTTTCTATCCCGTGGAGCGAGACGACTACCCGCAGCTTCGGGATGCATTGGAGAAACTTTGCCTGAACGACTCCGCCATCGTCTTCGAGCCGGAGACCTCCGTAGCCCTGGGGTTCGGGTTCCGATGCGGTTTTCTGGGGCTGCTCCATATGGACGTGGCGCGGGAACGACTCCGCCGCGAGTACGATGTCGAGCTCGTGGCTACGGCGCCCAACGTCGTCTATGAGATCGTCACGAAGTCCGGCGAGGTGATCGAGGCCCACCGTCCCAACGATTTCCCCGACGTGGGGGAGATTGAGGAGATACGGGAGCCCTTCATCAAGCTCTCGGTGTTCCTGCCGTCGGAGTACGTGGGCAAGGTGATGCAGCTGGTTCAGGAAAAGCGGGGAGTCTACCGCTCCATGGACTACCTGACGCCGGAACGGGTGCGCCTGGTCTACGAGATGCCCCTGGCCGAGTTCATCATCGACTTTCACGACAAGCTCAAGTCCCAGACCCGCGGCTATGCGTCGCTGGATTACGAATTCATCGGCCTCAAGCCCTCCGAACTGGTCCGCGTCGACGTCCTCGTCAACGGGGAGGCGGCGGACGCCTTTTCCTTCATCTGTCACAAGGACGCGGCCTACCATCGCGGGCACGCGGCGGTGACGAAGCTGAAGGAGCTGATCCCCAGCCAGCTCTTCGAGGTCCCCATCCAGGCCTCGATCGGCAAGCGCGTCATCGTGCGCGTCAACGTCAAGGCCCTGCGGAAGGATGTCCTCGCTAAGTGCTACGGTGGCGACATCACCCGGAAGCGAAAGCTCCTGGAGAAGCAGAAGGAGGGTAAGAAGCGTATGAAGCAAATCGGGCGCGTCGCCATCCCCCAGGAGGCGTTTCTGGCGTTCCTCCGAATCGAGGACGGCGAGTAGGCCGGGAGGGGAGACTTCCCGTGAGGAACGAGAGGCTCTCCGTGTACCTGCACGTGCCATTCTGCGCCGGCAAGTGCGGGTACTGTTCTTTTTACAGCAAGCCTCCGGCGGCTGGGGATGTCGCCGCTTATCTGGACGCTCTTGCGTCGGAGATCGCCCTTTGGAGAGGGCTGTTGGGCCCCCTGTCCCCACGCACCCTCTACGTCGGAGGCGGGACGCCGAGCCTGCTCTCTCCGGATGAATGGGGACGGCTGATCGCGCTGCTCGAAAGCCTGGGGGACTGGAGCCGCCTGGAGGAGGCAACCGTAGAGGCCAACCCCTCGTCCTTGAGCGACGAACTGCTGGACATCTGGCGAGCTTCTTTTTTCACCCGTGTCAGCCTTGGCGTCCAGAGCCTGGATGACGCGGAGCTTGAAACTCTGGGACGCCGCCACGATGCGAAGCTCGCCCTCGAGGCGATGGAGCGCCTTGCCCGCTCCGGGCTGAGGATGAGCGTTGACCTGATCTTCGGCATTCCCGGTCAGACGCTCCGTTCCTGGGCGGCCTCGCTGAGAGGCGTCCTGGATGCCGGAGCCCGCCACGTCTCCGCCTACCAGCTGACGCTCGAGCCGGACACCCCCCTGGGGCTTCGCAGCCTCGTTCTTCCCGACGGCTACCCTCTTTATCGTTATGCCCAATGGTTCCTCCCGCGACGGGGTTTCACCCAGTACGAGATCTCGAGCTACGCCCCGCCCGGCGGCGAGTGCCGGCACAACCTGGCCTATTGGAGGCAGGAGGATGTTCTGGCCCTGGGGCCTGCGGCGTGGGGGTACCTCGAGGGACGCCGCTACTCCAACCCGGGGACGCTGGATGCCTATCTCGAGGCGGCAGGGAGGATTTTTCCCGAGGCAAAGACGGCTGGGGAAAGACTGGGGCCGCGAGCCCGTGGGGTCGAGGCCGCCATTCTCTCGTTGAGGACCCGATGGGGAATCGATCGGGTCGGCTTTGCGGACCATTGGGGCGACTCCCTTCTGAAGGAGGTCGAGTCGGTCTTGATGGCGATCCCTTCCCACCTTGTGCGTGCGGACGAACGGAGCCTGGCGCTCACCCCCGCGGGGATGCGGGTGGGAAACGCGATCTGGACGGAGATTTTGAGCTTGCTGGAGGATGAGGATCTCTGATGTGAATTTTATCTTGGCCAACATTGAAAGGCTCGTAAACGACAATTGGAATGAGGGTAGGGAAGAGAATCAGTAAAAAACGCCGGCTTCTCGCATATCGCGAGGCCGGAGTCTCCCGCTTTATTACTTTGGCGGAGGCGTGTGGGGATCGAACCCACCAGGGACAGCGCAAACCGCCCCTCACCGGGTTTGAAGCCCGGGCCCGTCACCAGACGAATCTCACCTCC
>NZ_CAUUWA010000076.1 GCF_963548695.1 uncultured Fretibacterium sp. | reverse complement strand
ACCCGCTCCAAAATATAGGCCTTTTTCGGTTTCATTTCGGTCCTCACGATCCTGGCCAGAACCTCGGTCCCCTTTTCGACCTTCAGAGCAGGATCGAACCGGGCCTCCATGCCCTCTATCGTAAAGGAGCTGTTTCCCTTCTTGTTGACGCTATCACACCGAACCGTCAACTCCTCGCCGATCGGATGCTTGAAACCGGCCTCGAGGTTGCGCTTCTCCGTTTCCGCCTTCTTAGCCTTCTCCGTTTCCGCCTGCTGTTCCTCTTTGGACTTGACCCGCTTCATCCGTCCATAGCCCGACCGGGTCTTCCCGCCCGCGCCACAATTCTTAAAAGCCTCCTCCAGAATCCGGAGCGCCAGCTCCTCCCATTTCTTCCGGACATCGGGGTCGGGGTCCTCGCACCCCACGCGCACCTCAAACGATCCCCTGACGGAGAGGAAGGTCACCGGGTTGGGATTGTCGAAGTCCGTCGGGGCCCCCTCGCCCGTATAGTATCCGCTGTGGTGAGGCGTCATGACGTCAGGGCAGAGCGAATCCGGAAGGGAAGTGGGAAGGAGCCATGCGTCGTAAAAACGAAGGTATCCCGCCTCGGCGTCTTCCTCCTTACCCGTCATGGGGACCTTTCCAAAAAGCACCTCGTAGACGGCCCCCGCCTGACGGGTCGGACGGGCCCAGACATCGAGAGCAGGGGAACGAAAACGCTCGTCCTCCGCCCCCCATACCCCGGAGCAGTAGTGCGCCGCCAGCCCCTTGAGTGAGCTTCCGGGGATCATCGGCACCCCGTAGAGCGGGTTCAGGGTCAGGCCAGTCTCGAGCACGTTGCTGCCCCCAAGCCCCGCGATGAGCCGCCCCTCCGTCTCGAAGGTACGCGAGGAGGAGCAGGCGGACAGGGCATTTTTTCGCGCCTCGAACGCTTTGGCATAGAGGGCCTGGACCTCTTCGTCCCTCACCGCGGAGCGGGCGGATTGAAGGAGCTCGTCCCGCTCCCTCTGCGCGGCCTCCTTGTCCTCATCCTTTCCCTGTTTCGTCTCCCTGAGATAACGGGCCAGAAGCAGCGAGGCGTTCTGCCCTTTGGAGAGGTCTTTCAGCGCATCTCTCAGCGCCTGCATCTCAGTTCCCTCCTTTCGTCTGACAATCCTTCGCCTGACAGTAGCGCTTGATCCATGACGAGGCCGCCAGGACGCGGCGTGACAAGCGCGTGTACTCCATCAGCTCCGCCTGACGGCTCCGCGTACAAAGATCTTCGCCTCCGTTCTCACCCACATCCTCACCCAAAACGTTCTCCAGGTCCGAAAGGTAGTCCGCCCTGCCCTTGGCCTGAGCGAACGCCAGCGCCTGAGCCAATCCGCAGGAATGCACCAGCGCCGGAAACGCGAGGGCAAAACTGCTGTAGGCCTCAAACCCGTCGCTCCTATCCTTGTCCTGGACACATTTAAATGCGGCCTGGGCCATCTGCTGTTCCTTCGTCCGAATACCCATGATCGGCCTCCTTACCGTGACTCGAAGAGGCAGCGCACCTGCCCCTTACCGGTCGAGGCCTTGCCGCCGATCTGCAGCTCGAGGGGCCTGGAACAGAAATTCTCCAGCAGCTTTTCCTTCGTCAGATCACCGTTTGCACCCTTTTCATTGTCTTTACTGCGGTACACGCGGTCACACCAGACCGTCCCCGCAAGCAGGGTCTCGACCGGCAGGGCCTCCTCGTACCAGAGCGCACCGCCCGCAACGGTTCCCAAGTCCTCGTCGATCCGAATGTGCGCGCCGACCTCCGTCCCAGCCTCGCAGAGAAAGGTGAAGATATCGTCGCTCACGATCGCCAGCCTCTCGCGGAAGATGGCCTGCCAGTCGGGCCTGTCCGCAAAGACAGCCCTGGCGATCAACTCCGCGCAGGCATCGGCTTCCTGGCTTATTACGCAATCCAGGTCCAGGTCCTCCAGGTAGAGCTTCGTCCCATTCCTAACAAGCTTGGTTCTGCTGGTCACAATGGCGGATTCCACGACCAAAGACAGAATGGGCAAGTTTGTATCCCGCTTGAGCCGTTCGAGGCAGAAGGGCGAGGTGACCCAGGCGAACGTCCCGTAAAAGCTCCTGATGGGCAGGCAGACGATCCGCGCGTCCGTGAAGACCAAAGACCCCGCCGTGCTGTTCGCCTCGGTGGTACTTGAGTCGTTTTTCCTCCCGAACGCGGCCAGGGCAAGGTCGTCATCTTCCCTTTTTTTCTCCGTGGCACCAAAATAATCGGCCACCACGCCCTTCACGGCGGAGCCAGGGATGCAGGGCCAGTTCGTGACCTTCTCCCGCGCGATCGGCAGGTCGATGTAGCCAACGCCCCGTCCCGTCCCCACGTGGAGCGGCGTCACCGTATGGATCCAGTATCTTCTCTCGAACTTTGCGTTATCCATCACAAACCTCTCCTTCCCGAAGCCTCAAACGTCTCAGACTGTTTCACGGCCACTCCAAAAACCCCAGAGGGCCAGCCCGAATCCATCGCGCCCGTCCTGCTGGCAGTCACAGACGGAACGGAGCCAGAGATCGGCAATCTCCGCCTCGCCCTTCAACACCTCAAAGAAATACACGCTCCCCGCGGGGACCATCCGGCGCAGGGCCTTGGGGCCGTTCCTGCCTTTTTCATAGCTCCACCCGGACAAGGGTTTCCAGCGCCCTACGACGGCGGAGACGAGTCGGACCGAAAGGCCGCTACCCGAAACCTCTCCTATCAATTTCCCGTCCTCCTCCCGCAGCCAGCCTGGCAGCCAGCCCTGACTGAAAAGACCGGGGGTCGCCAGGACCATGCGAAGCCACCTGCCGGACCTCGCACAGAGCGCTTCGGGCACTTTCCAAAACCGGACGTCCTCCTTGTTCTCCGCTGCCTCCGCAAGCCGCCGCTCCCCGCCGAGGGGAACGAGCAGTCGTTTGGGCAAAAGGGCATACTCGCCGAAGTTCACCCGGACGCCGATCCGCATCTGGCTCAACCACCCCTTCGACGCGCCCTCCTTGGTTTTTGTTACGAAGTCCAGCCCCGTGGTCGTGAACAGCCTGGCATCCTCCGCCGCACCGCTCTCCGGCAGGATCGTCACGTTCGTGCGGTCCTCCTTCACGGGAGCGGGGAGCCCGTCGAGCTTCATCGAGACCGGCTGGTCGTCCTCGCATCCCAGCCATTCCACCATCGTTTCCAAAGGCCAGAAGGCGTCGCCCGACTCCGGCTTGAAGTCCTCCTCCGGCATCCCCACCGGCTCAGACGGGACGAGGCTCGCATGGGGCATCCGGACGCCCGCGTTCCCGTCCATCGGACGGATACGAAGAATATCCGTGGTGCCCGCTGCCTCATCTGTCTTATGAATCAGGGCGTCCAACGGCCGGGGAAAATAAATCTGCTCGTTCACGATTGGAAAGGCACCGTTCACCTCGATCGTCTTGAGCTGCTCCGGTGTGAGCGTATCGTTTGCCTTCCAGACGGCGGTACGCACGGCCCCCGCGATGACCGACGGGGAGATCCAGTCCATCGATCGCACCCGGTTCCCCTGCCCCATGCCGAAGGGCCTGGAGTCCCGCGCGATCAGCGGGCTCAGCGGAGTCAGTCGAAGATACTTTATACGCTCTCCCATGTTCACCGGCCCCCTCCCTTCACCTGCCGAATTCCAAACCCGATCCACTGAGCGATCACCAGCTCGTCCGAGAACCTCTCGATGTCCCGATGCCCGAACAAGCGCAAATCGATGTAGTCCTCCACCCTCTTTTTCTCCTCGTCGCTCAGCCTCACGTCCTTGCGGCGGAATATTCGTTTCATATCGTCCCGCACGGCGTTCTTCAGGACCTCTCCGGCCTCCCATCCCCTGTAAAATTTCGCGTTCTCGCGCAGTTCATAGGGGAACTTGTTGGGTATGGCCCCATCGGCGAACAGACGTGCCCAATAGTGCAGGCGCCGATCTAGGGAGACCTCGGCCAAGGGGCGCTTCTCATCTCGCTTCTCTTCGGCCCTATCTCCCCACTGTTCCCGCACGACGACGGCTCCGGAGCCGCGCGACCGCACGACGACGGCAAGCCCGTTGCGGTCCGTCTTCTCTTTGAGGCTCCCTTCTCCCACCCCCTTCTTCGCAACCTTTTCGGCTTCGCGGCCGAATGCCAGCAGGTCCTCCAAATCCTCCATCGCGTGTCCGATCGAGATCCCCACGGACAGGGTGGGAGACCTTTGATCTTTGATGGACTTATAATCCTTCAGGAGCTCTCCAAACGCGTCGTGCAGATCCCGGGCACAGCTGAGGCAGGTATCGAGCGGCAGAAAGGCCAGCACGTCGTCCCCTCCCGTGTAGACACAGACACCGTGGAAACTCTCGACTACCTTCTTAGCCTTCCCCGCAAACTCCGAGAGGGTGGAGGAGAAATCCTGATGCCCCTTCATGTCCCCGATCTCCGAGATCGCCGCCCCCATGCGGTCGCCGTCGGCGACCAGCAAGGCAAAGTAGGGCTCCTGGGGTCTGTCCTGCGGCTTCAAAGCGGAAAGAATCCCGTTGATGCCCCTGCAGGCTGCCCTGACCTTTTCCCTAACCTCTTCCTTCTCCTCGGGCCTGTACTTGAGCTCGCACTCCGTCAACATCGCGGCGTGGCGGGAGAGCAGCACGGCCGTCCCTTCATAGGGAAAGGCTTCGCCCCCCCTCACGCGGCTGATGGCCCCCGCTTTGACCAGTGCCTCACAATGCGGCGCCAGCTCCCGGAGCGTTTCCTCCCTCGCACCCCGCACCCACGGGTCCACCGCGACGCGCGACACGGACGGGAAACGTTCGTCCCCGGCAATGCGCTTGATGAGCCCCACGGAGTCGAGCGCCTCTCCCTCCTTCAGACGCAATCCCGCAACCGCCGGGACCTTTCCATCCCTGAACACACTCTCCCGCAGTCCGTCCAGCGAGGACTTCGGAACCCCGAACTCCCCTTCATGCGGCAGAAAATCGCGCAGGTTCTTCCGGGCCGCCAGCAGGCGGGCCACCTTTTGGCGGGCCGCCTTATAGGCCCCCTCACCCGTCCCGAGCTCCGTCCAGGCGGCATAGAACTCGATGACATCTTTGACCTGTCTGTCCCAACGTTCCTTCACAATCCAGCGCTCCGCCTTCTCATAGACCTCGTCCGCAAACGCCTTAAAACGCGCGACGGCAGCCTCCCTTGCCTTCTCCGCCAGGGCGTTCATCGCTTCGGCATCGCCGCCCGCCCTGGCCAGGATCACGTTGGCGACGTTCAGATTGGATTCTGGACTCAGGTCTCCATTCGGTTCAGGAAAAATCAGCTCGGCCTCGGCATCCTTCAAGGCTTTCGCCGCGGCCTTGGATATCTCCGAGAGCATGAACGAGCCGAACCACAGGTCGCGCGTGCGCCGCGCCGCGGCGATGAACTCCTGAACCGGCCCGACGCTTATCTGCAACAGCCAGCTGGTCTCCTGGCTCATAGGCTCACCTCCGTGTACTTCTTTTCCTTCACAAGATAATTTCGGAACGCCTCGAGCGCATCGCCTTTTGACGACCTCTTCTCCTTCGACGAACACTTCTCCGGTTTCCCCATAGGGGATTTGTCGTAGGAGGCGAATTTGGGATTGACGATCTGATCCGCGGAAACGGAATTTGAAATTGAATACGTACCCCTTGTGTCGCTGCCCTCAAGTAAAAGGCTGTCGAGAGGCCCGGTCTTCAAGAAGATGATCACAGGGACGACTTTACCATTTTTCAATTTGACAGGAGAGAGAAGGACGGGGCTTGCCATTCTGGAGCTGGATTCCGGCCGTAGACACGTGTCAATCGGGTCCATGTCTGGTTTGGATTTACCTCCAAAATCGCTGTCCTTAAAATGAAAGATGATCGGCATACCAAACCTCGCGCGGGGGAATCCCTCAACTTGCATGGTCGGCACATGGCGCTCCAAATGGGCTTCAACCCGCCTTCGAATCGTATCAGGTTCCGGCCATCGTGAGCGCCCCGGCATTTTGTCTCCTTTGTTGCGCCCTATTTCTTCTCCTTGACGGAACTGCTTCATGAGGTCAACCATCTCGCACCAGGCACTTTCCGCATCATCCCTCTCATTCCCCATCAGGACAGTCTCAATACCTGGAGCTCCTGATAAAAGGCTGGAAATATTTTCCGCTCTTTCCATCGCGCAGTCTTTAGAATAAAGCGCCCCGCACCCACGCCGTGTCCGGGCCCCCAACCCTCCGAAATTAATCCAGCCATGAAGGGAATTCAAAACCTGTTCCCTCTGAGCATCTGAAAGTTTCGGAGAAAAGGATACCAAAAGCTCGAAATTCATATCTGCGAGAGCCAAAGATGGCTCGATGTCCGGTTCTCCTTTTTTTCCAATTTTTCCCTGAAAAGGAAAAATCGCGTATTGCAGCCTGTTTTTTCCCGTTTCAAAAACAATCTTTTTCTTTCCGTCTTTTTCCGAAATAGAAGCCATAGCTTTTAAGCTCAAGCGGGAATCAGGCAACCTGACCCTGAGCGCTACCTTACTGGCTGATTGAGTGCTTCCGAAAACTTCGGTTTCTTCCTCTCTCATATCGTTTAAAGGCAGTCTCAGTCCATAGAGCAAACGCCACCAAAATCGCAGATGTCCGCGAATGGAGGTCGCCCTCACCGGCATCTCCTCATCGACAACCCCCGCCACAACCCCGCCGCCGTACATCGGGGTGATCAGCTCGATTTCATAGACCCGTTCTTCCAGGGAGCCGCCTGGCCCGGTACTTTCAATCCCGTCGATGCACACCGTCTCCGGAACACTCCGCCCCATACCGCACCATCCTTTCCATAAAAAAATCTCGGATTTACAATCCGGCAAAAATCCAAAGGGGATTGTGCTTTGGATGATCCCCTTTCCTGATCGCCAGTCCTATCAGTGCCCAATCCCTGCATCGATGGAGTCCACCACGATGATCTTTTTGCCCTCCTCGTAGTGACAGAAGCCCCGCCAGGCATTCTGCGTCGACCAGAGGTTGAACTCGTGCGTGGATTTTTGCTTTGGCTCTCCGGCCAGCGGCCTGAAGTGGAAGCTGCTCAGGTTGGTCCCGTTCTCGAGGTAGCGGGACAGGTTGTCGATAGCCCGGTTCAACAGGACCTTTTTGTCGGGGTCCAGATCCCCAGCCTCGCTCTCCGTTGCGCTGCTGAAACGGATTCGGTCCGACAGGGGAGGGAGCAACCTCTCGCCGTACAATTTCGCCGAAACCTGCTCGAACATCAATTTTCCCCAGGCGGAGAAGGTGCACTCGCCGTCAACAATATCCAGCATCGTCTCGGGCAGCCCGGAGCACTGCTCCAGGGGAAGGGACTGCCACGTCAGGCGCCGGGCAACGGAGAAGTTGTCCACGACCGACCGCCTGGCGCTCTCGTTAAAGTCTACCGGCAGCCTTGGGATGCTCAGAAGCTCCCCGCCAGCCTCAAAAATATAGAGGGTCTCGTCCGCGTAGAACATCCCCAGGGCCTGCATGTAGCCCTGAAGCGACTTGAATCCCCCAACGAGGTTGAACAGAATGCGCCACGACGATTGGCGATATCCCGGCAGTGTCGCGCTGCACCACTCCACCAGATTGTTGATCCCAAGCCTAAAAGCGCTCATATCGCGGGTGTTCAGGTCCTCGATCGGCTGGACGGTCATATTAATGCCACGTTCTTTCCCCCATTCGCTCAACAAGTTCGCGGTGAGGCGTCCCTGGAAGGTATCGGTGCAGATCAGGAAATGCATATCGCCGGCCGCGTCCGCCAAATCTCCGGCCCTGCGATAGCACCCGATAAAGCCGTTCAATTCCGCCGAGAGCCTGCGGATCTCCGCCTCATCCCTCGCGGAGAAAAGGCGCCCGCGCCTTTCCTCCACCAACGCCAGCAGTCTGCTCCTGTCCTCCGCGCTGTACTCCTCCTCCCGCTTGTTGGCGTTATTCCGAAGAAAAGGAATATCCTCCCGGTCCGCTCCATTCGTCAGGAGACTGGTTCCGCAGGTGGTCACCGTCAACGCCATCATCGACCCGTCCCCCTTAAGGCCCGCCGGTTCTGTCTTCATCCAACTCACACCATCCTTCTTTAAAAAATCCGTCCTCACGAACCCCGCATTCGCTAAGTCCTGTTTTAATAGACGATATATCAGTGAAAAATCAGGAATATCCTGCCATGTACACCCAAGTATAGTACAATAACGAGAAGAGGATACGCCAGCTTGGATACGAATCGGACATGGGGGCGAGAACCGTGGACAAAAAGCACGTGCGGATGATCTGTACCGTCGGAACCTCATTGGATTATCGTGTTAATGACCACAAAACCCTGCTTCATGATGAGGACAGCGAAAAACTGCTGCAGGAATCGGAACAGGGCCGGGATTCTCCACTGATTAAGCTAATGCGGACGGGGGCTATGGAAAATGACTCCCGGCGCAAGGCCATCGAACTTCTGGACTCCCCCACCCTGCCTCAGGCTTTCGACGGCTTCATATTCCCCACGGCCGAGATCCAGACGCTCGTTCACTGGCTCAAGGACAACTGGGAAAAGGTCGAAAACCTGCACGTCGTGTGCTCCCCTCGGAGGACGTCAAGTCCAAGCTGACGGCCCTGCTGATCGCCAACATCTACCTCCACGATATCGGGCACACCGCGCTCTCCTTCCCCGTCAAGCCCACGCCGGAACATGCCCCGTTTCCCCTGGGGCTCTTTCCCTCCGCGGTGAGCGAGGTCCATCACCTCCTGAAAAGAAGATTATGCTCCCAACCCTAACGATTTCACCGATTGGAAACCGTAAGCCTATGTCTTTGCTTAACTTCAAGAGGCAGGAAAACCGTTGGCTTTCCTGCCTCTCCACTCGACGCTTCAAACTAAATCCATACACCAGATTTGACAATAACTTCCTCTCTCCCGCCGCACCGGTGTGCTTCCCACTGGACAAGCAAGGGGCGGCCCAAGCCGTCCCATAACCTTGGTAACACCGATAAACTTTTTATGCTCCTGATAGGTCAAAGCGCCGCGGCGCCACCTCCTGGGACGCCGCTACAACCATTCCACCCGCGCCGTCATCGTGCCCTGCCCGGACCTGGACCCGCATGAGGTCCGCCTGTCCCTGATGATGCTGACCGAGCTGCTGGACGGGTACGATGACGAGCGCGCAGGGGATCTCTTCTCGGAACCTCTGCTCAAGGTTCGTTCCCGCGTCAACGACCCCCTCCACAAGGAATGGTCTGACGAGGAGGCAAAGCGCTGCGACCGGAAATTACGCGAAGAATACGAGCTTTGGGCCTTTCTGGTACGCCAGCCAAGCCTGCAGCGGCACAGCCTCCAGGCGTTTCGGATCCGCTGCTGGAACGAGCCCGTCATCGGACTTCCTCCGTTCGTAACCACAGGGTTCAACGCCGATTTCGACGGGGACACCATGGCGGTGTTTCTCCCCCACCCCAGCTCGGGGAGCCTCGAAAAATTTTCCCTTCCCAACAATCCCGGCCTCGTGGGGACCGGAGCACCCGCCCTCGCCTCGGGGCTGGACCTGGCCCTGGGCTGGTGGAACCTGGACGAGGCGGGCAGGAACAAATGGCTCGCCCAGGCAGGACTCGACGACCCCACAGGCCAAAGCCCCAAAAAACTGGAGGACTTCCTGCCTGTCCTTCTGCGGCATATCGCCTCCCGATCCTTTCCAGACCGCAGCTCCCTGCTCGGAGGGCTGCAACACGCCGTATGCGGCGCATCGACCGGGGCAGCGACCCTGTCCCCTCTGGAGTTCGAGCGTCTGTCCACCCATCTCGATAAGCTTTTGCCCTGCAGGGAGGTAGAAGAGGAAAAGGACGCCGAGGCGGCCATAGAGGCTTTCTTCAGAGAGCACCCCGATCTGGGACTTGTCCGGATGGTGGCGTCCGGGGCCAAGGGAAAGGTTCGCGACGTGCGCCACATGACGTGGGCCATCGGCGAGATCGATAAATTCGAGGAAGCTCCGAAAAAGCCCTACATCCAGGGAAGCGATGATTAAATCATAGTTTATTTTATTTAAAAGAACGATCCAAGGGGCCATATGAGA
>NZ_CAUUWA010000075.1 GCF_963548695.1 uncultured Fretibacterium sp. | reverse complement strand
GCTCCTGCGTCGTCAAAAGAAACCATTGATTCTCCTTGAGGCCTACGATCTCAAAAGTCTACGCCTTGCTTCCCATGTAGGCCGCGAGCTCCAGCATCCGGTTGGAGTAGCCGAACTCGTTGTCATACCAGAGCATCAGTTTTACCATCTTTCCGTCCAGGACCTTCGTGGACAGGCCGTCCACGATGCTGGAATGCGAGTTGCCGACGATGTCGACGGAGACGATCTCGTCCCCGCAGAACTCCACGATCCCCTTGAGCGGGCCCTCCGCGGCCTTCTTCAGGGCGCCGTTGACCTCGTCGAGCGTCACGGTCTTCTTCAGTAGGAAGTTGGCATCCGTCAGAGATCCGTCAACCGTGGGGACCCGGACGGCGATCATGTCCATCTTGCCCTTCAGATCCGGGAACAGGGGGACCATCGCCTTGGCCGCGCCCGTCGTGGCTGGCACAAGGGAGACCCCGGCCGCGCGCCCCTTGCGTCCGCCGCCCTTCTGAGGCGTATCGACCAGGAACTGAGTGGAGGTATAGGCGTGGATGGTCGTCGCCATCATGTTCTCGATCCCGAACGTCTCGTGCATCACCTTGGTGACGGCGGCCAGAGAGTTCGTCGTGCAGGAGGCGTTCGAGACGACGATATCGGCCTTGGGATCGAAGTCCTTCTCGTTGACGCCAAGGACTATCGTCCGATCCACCCCGTCCGCCGGCGCGCTGATGATGACGTGCCTGGCCCCGGCCTCCACGTGCTTCATCGCGTCGGGCTTCTTGGTGAAGCGCCCCGTGCACTCCATCACGATATCGACGCCCAGCTTCTTCCACGGCAGAGCCGCAGGGTCCCTCTCCGCGAACATAGGGACGCGAACCCCGTCCAGAATCAGGCTCTCCGAGTCCGCCTTGACCTCGAAGGGCGCCTTGCCGTGCGTGGAGTCGTACTTCACGTAATATGCCATGTCCTCGGGTGGAATCAGATCGTTCAACGCTACGATCTCGACATCCTTGAACTTGCGCGCCACCCAGCAGCGCAGCACGATGCGCCCAATACGTCCCAACCCGTTGATTGCCACCTTCGTCGCCATGAACAACACCTCCAGTGAGATTGAACCGCCCGGATACGCCCCGATTATCTCACAAAATACCCCAAAAACACCCCAGGAGCATTACAATTTTCGTCTATCTCTATATCCCCCGTCGTCTCGCCATCCGCGCGGGACGGAGAACGCCTCAGGACAGAAGCCCTTTCAGGCAAAGCCCGGCCAGCGCCGAGGCCAGGATCAGGAGCTGCGGATAGGCCCGGAAGAGCCGGAGTCGGGACAGGGCGAAACATACGGCGACCAACCCGACCAACAGCAGGCCGGGGAGGGTCGACCTCAGGGAGAAGAGGTCCCTGGGCATCAGAGGACGGGCCAGGGTCCAGAAGGCCACCAGGAGCATCCCCGCCACGGCGGGGCGCAGGGCCCTCTGAAAGGCCTCGATGCGCCCCCGCATCCGCTCCGAGGCCAGGGAGATCAGCCACAGGAGGAGCGCGATCACCAGGATGGGCGTCCCCACGAGGGCCGCACTGGCCCAGAGCGATCCCCAGAACCCCGCCAAGCGGTACCCTACGAAGGTCGCGGAGTTCAGGGCCACCGGCCCCGGCGTCATCTGAGCCAGGGAGATGGTCTGGACAAACATCGTCTCCGTCAGCCAGGGACGCGCCGCGACCAGCTCGTGATGGATGAAGGGTATCGTGGCGAGCCCTCCGCCGAAGGCCCCCAGCGCCACCTTGGCGAAAACGGCAACCAGCACGGCGATGGTGTTCATGACGGGCTCCCCGTACCGGTCCGGGACCTCAGCCATCCCCCAGCGATGGAGACCAGCGCTCCTGCACCCAGGGCAAGAAAGGGGTGGACATCCCAGACGATCAGCAGGGCGGCCGTCACGGCGAAGGCCAGCATCTGGGGCAGGCCGACGAACACGGAGGCCCGGATCATCTTCCAGAGGGAGTTCCAGACCACCACCGCAACCCCCGCCCCCGCACCGAGGAAAAAGGCGACCATCCAGGGGTTCGACATGTGGTTCAGGATCAGCGAGGACAGGAAAAGGATGCTGAAGAAGGGGGGCAGGGATGTCCCGAGGACGGCGGCGCAGGCTCCCCTCCACCCCGCCAGCGCCCTGCCCGCGACGAAGGAGAGGTTCGTCGCGATGGGGCCCGGCACGGCGGTGGCCAGCACGATCATGTCCGCGATCTCCTCGTCGGTGAACTCGCCCATGGCGCGGACCTCGGACTCGATGACCCCCAGCATGACGATGCCCCCGCCGATGGTGAAGGCGCCGATCCTGAAAAAGCGCACGAAGATGGACCATAAACGCCGCATGAAGGACAAGGCTCCTTTCGAGAGAAAGGGGGAGAAATCCCCCCCTCTGCAATATCACCAGGCGGCGACGCAGCCGTCCGTCCGGGGCTCCGTCCCTCCCGCCAGAGTGCCGAAGGAGGTCCTCGCGATGATCTCGCCGCGCCCGAAGGGAGTCGGATCATCGATCATCCGGACATCGTGGCCGCGCGACTCGAGGGACAAGGCGATGTCGGCGGAGACCCCCCGCTCCATCTGCACGGTACGCCCCTCGATCCACTGCCAGCGCGGAGCGTCCAGCGCCTCCTGCGGATTCATCCCGAAATCGACCAGGTTCGAGACCACCTGCAGGTGCCCCTGGGGCTGCATGAAGGCCCCCATGACCCCGAAGGGCCCCACGGGCGACCCGTCCTTCGTCAGAAAGCCCGGAATGATCGTGTGGTAGGGCTTCTTGCCCGGCGCCAGACAGTTCGGGGACCCGGGGTCCAGGCTGAAATTGCAGCCCCGATTGTGCAGGGCGATGCCCGTCCCAGGGACCACCAGGCCGGAGCCGAACCCCATATAGTTGCTCTGGATCATGGAGACCATGTTTCCCTCCCCGTCCGCCGCGGCCAGATAGACCGTTCCTCCCCGCGGCGGCCTTCCCGGAGCGGGGTCGAGCGCGGCCGCGCCGATCCGCTTTCGGCGTTCGTCCGCGTAGGCCTCGGAGAGCAGGTCTTGTGCGGTACAGGACATGAAGCGGGGATCCGCAACATAGGCCAGGACATCCGCGTAGGCCACCTTCATCGCCTCGATCTGCAGGTGATAGACCTCCGCCATCTCCCGTTCGTCCGGCAGGCCGAACCCCTTCAGAAGGTTCAGCGCCATGAGCGCTGCGATGCCGTGCCCGTTCGGGGGGATCTCCCAGACGTCGTACCCCCGGTAGTTCGCCGACAGGGGCTCCACCCACTCGGGCCGGTAGGCGGCCAGGTCAGAGGCCCGGAGCCAGCCACCCGAGCGCTGAGCGAAGACGCCGATCCGCTCCGCGAGCTCCCCCCGGTAGAAGTCCTCCGCGCCGCTCTCCGCGATCCGCGCGAGGGTCCGCGCGTGGTCCGGAGAACGCCAGACCTCGCCCGGCATGGGGGCCCTTCCCCCGGGGCAGAAGGTCTCGAACCAATGCCGGAAGGCGTCGCCATCGCACCGGCCCGAGTACGCCCGAAAGGCGTTCTTCCACATTTGCGCCGTGACCGGGGACACGGCATAGCCCTCCGAGGCGCAGGCGACGGCGGGGGCCAACACCTCGCCAAACGAACGCCGCCCGAACCGCCGCACCAGCTCCGCCCAGCCGGCCGGTGCTCCCGGTACCGTAACGGCGTCCCAACCGTACCGAGGGACCTCCCGGTGCCCGGCTTCCCGCAGCACGCCGGCGTCGGCCAGGGCCGGAGCGGGGCCGCTGGCGTTGAGGCCGTGAAGCCGACCGCCCGACCAGACCAGCGCGAAGCAATCCCCTCCGATGCCGTTGGACGTGGGTTCCACGACGGTCAGGCAGGCGGCCGCAGCGACGGCCGCGTCCACGGCGTTTCCGCCTTTTTTCAGGATGTCCAGCCCCGCCTGCGCGGCCAGAGGCTGCCCCGTGGCGACCATGCCGCGGGACCCGAACACGACGGTGCGGCGCGAAGGATACCGATAGCGCGTCGCGTCGAAGTTCATGACCAGCCCTCCTCTCCCCTGGGGATTCCGTACCGGGACGTGGCGCTCGTTCGAGCCGCCTCGCTCGGGAAGGTATCGGCGGCTTCGTCGGCCTCCGCCCCATAAGCGAGGGGGGAACGGTTCCGAGAGGCCGTCCCCCCTTCCTCATTCCTGCAGCCGGTGTCCCGGGTCGGAGCTCAGTACGCCTTGGCGAAGATCGTCCTTCGCCCCTCCCGCCCCGTGACCACGCACTTGCCCCGACTCGAGTCGGACAGGGGGATACAGCGGGGCGTCGCTCCGCCCGTCTCCTCGCGGATACGCCGTTCGTCGTCCGGAGAACCGGCGAAGTAGGCCTCCACAAAACCGCCCCGCTCCGACAGGAGCGCCTTGAGCTCCTCGTAGCTCCCGGCAATGGCGGTGTGCTCCTCGCGGAAGGCCCTGGCCCGGGCGTACATCGAAGCCTGAATGTCCTCCAGCACCTTCGTCACCGTCGGAACCAGGACGTCGTGAGCGATGTCGAGCCTCTCCCCCGTATCGCGGCGCACGGCCCGGACCGTCCCCGCCTTCATGTCCTTCTCCCCCAGCTCGAGCCGCAGCGGGACGCCCCTTTGCAGATGATGGAAGAAGCGGTCCCCCGGCCTCATGTGGAACTGCGTGTCGACGAAGGTATGAAGACCGCCCATCGCGTCGTTCAGCTGCCTGGAAAACTCCCTGGCCTTGGGCAGCAGGGACTCGTCCAGCAGCGCCTCGTCCGTCGATATGGGCAGCAGCACCGTCTTCGTCGGCGCCACCCGGGGCGGGAGGATCAGGCCGTCGTCGTCGGAGTGCGTCATGATCAGGGCGCCGATCAAGCGCGTCGAGATGCCCCAGCTCGTCGTCCAGCACTCCTCCAGATCGCCCGCCTTGTTCTGGAAACGAATCTCGAACGCCCGGGCGAAGTTCTGTCCCAGGAAATGGCTGGTCCCGGCCTGCAGCGCCTTGGCGTCGCTCATCATGGCCTCGCAGGTGTAGGTATCCACGGCCCCGGGGAAACGCTCCCCCTCGGTCTTCTCGCCCGGGATGACCGGCAGGGCCAGGACGTCCTCCATGACCTGTCGGTAGACCTCGAGCATCCTCAGGGTCTCCTCACGGGCCTCCGCCTCCGTCGCATGCGCCGTGTGCCCCTCCTGCCACAGGAACTCCGAGGTCCTCAGGAAAAGGCGAGGGCGCTTTTCCCAGCGCATGACGTTGCACCACTGGTTGATCAGGACGGGCAGGTCGCGCCAGGACTGGATCCATTTGCTGTACATGTGCCCGATGACCGTCTCGGAGGTCGGGCGCACGGCGAAGGGCTCCTCCAGCTCCTCCCCCCCCGCATGGGTGACCATGGCGCACTCGGGCGCGAAGCCCTCGACATGCTCCGCCTCCCTCTCCAGAAAGGAGTTCGGGATGAGAAGCGGGAAATAGGCGTTGACGTGTCCAGTCCTCTTGAACGCGTCGTCGAAGTGCCGCTGCACGGACTCCCAGATCGAGTAGCCCGTCGGACGGATGACCATGCAGCCCCGGACCGGGGCGTAGTCCGCCAGCTCTGCGACCTTGATGACATCGAGGTACCATTGAGAATAATCGACACTCCGCGAAGTGATGTTGCGCGCCATCGTACACAAGACCTCCCAAAACTGCGGCCGCAGCTCTTGCGCCGGGCCGTCCTCTTCGCTTCGCCCCGCCCGTTCTACGGCAGGGGGTAATGATCCCAGATCGGAACCCCCAGGAAGAATCCCACCTTGAACTCCTCGGACCCGTACAGCGCCGCAAGTTTCGCGTCGATGATGTTGTTCGGGAAGTTCACGGCCAGGCCGACCTCCCAGGGGGAGGCGATTTTTTCGTATCCCCTGTCCATCGCATAGCCGTAGCTCCCGAAGAGCTCCACGGCCACGATCCCCAGAACGCTCCGGTTCAGAATCCTCCGGAAGGCCACGTTGGCCCAGACCATGCGCTCCGCCTCCACGGGGCGCGAGGAAACGGAATAGAGCTCCTCGGCGGCCCCGAGGTAGGCGGCGTGGCTGCGGAAATCCATGTCCCCCTCCGCGTAGCCCAGCCGGAAGTACGTCCGCCAGTTGTCGCCGACCTCGAGGGGCTTGAAGTAGGTGAGCCGGTAGTTGAGCTCCTCCAGGTTAGGCCACCACGCGTTGAGCCGCCAGGCATGGCCCTTCGTGGGGTCGCCCGGGATGTCCAGGGTATCGTAGGCGGCGAAGAAGGTCGGCCCCACGGCGTTGTGCCCGTCGCCGCTCGCTCCGCGGGTCCCCTCCACGTGCTCGTACGCCAACCCCACCCCCAGGCGGACGTCCCCCCAGCGAAAGAGCCGGTTCACCCCCAGGGCATAACGGTCCCAGTCCCGCATCCCGTCGGCGGAGTCGATCCTCCAGTTATGCGCCGTCAGGTTGATCTCCCACGCGTTCATGGACTCGGGCGCCGTCTGGTAGGAAAGATCGATCCCCCATTGCTCGCCGAGCCTCAGAACCCCCGAGAGGTTGTCGTAATCCGAGAACAGGCCACGGGCCACACCCTTGACGTAGAGCCAGCGGTTGTGGTGCAGGTTCGTCGTATAGCCGGATACCCCGATCTCGAGCTCCGGGCTCTGCCGCACGTCCAGCCGAACCAACGCGTCCCCCGATGCGGTACGCCCCAGCTGATAATCCACCGTGGCGATACTGGGGGACTCCGTCAAGCGCTGGACCACATAATCGATCCTGTCCCGATCCACGGGCCTGCCGATCCAGACAAGGCAGCGCTTGCGAAGATCCGAGGCCATCTTGTCGGGCAGGCCCTCGACCTGGACATCCCCGACGACATTGGAGGCAAACCGGGTCCCGTTCAGGTCCAGGAGTCCGGGGCCGAGGTCCGAGAGCCTGGCGACCTCAGCCATATGGGGCAGGACGGCCTCCCGGCCGCGCTCGATAATGTCGCCCGCCCTCGAGGAATCGAGGAACGAGAAACTTCGGACCTTGGGGGATATCAGCAGGTCCGCGTGTTTTCCCTCCTCGCTCGTGGTCCTCCGCATCATGACTGTGAGGGATTGATCGATGACGTCGATGTAGGAGTTGAGCACGCGGTCCTGGGACGGGGAATCCGAGACGTCCACGGCGATCACGGGGATGCCCGGAAACAGCTCCCTGGCCGCATCGACCGGCAGGTTCGAGACCAGTCCGCCGTCCACCAGGAGGCGACCGTTGATCTCCCAGGGCTCGAAGAGGGCCGGAATGGACATCGAGGCCCTCATCACGGAGGGAAGGCTGCCTCCACGGAGCACGACCTTCTCCCCCGTCCGTATGTCCGTCGCCACGGCGGCATAGGGGATAGGGAGGTCGTAGAAGTCGGTTACGGTCACGTGCCGCATCAATTGTGTAAAATACTGATAGAGCTTGTCCCCCGTAAGGATCCCCAGGGGGCCCCGCTGCCGGCCCGACTTCTTGTAGGTCAGGGCGGACACCGTGCTCGTCCTGGCCCTCCGGTCGTTTCCCGTAAAGACGAACATCGGCCCCGTGTTCTCCGCCAGCAGGGAGGGAAGGTCCAGATCTCCGACGATCCGCCGCATCTCCGCCGCATCGTATCCGCTGGCCTTGAGCGCGCCGATCAGGGAGCCAATGCTCGTCCCGACGATGCCGACGATGGGGATCTTACGCTCCTCCAAGGCCTCGATCACCCCGATATGGGCAAACCCGCGGGTTCCGCCTCCGGAGAGGACCAGCACGACCCCCGCATCGGCCGCAAGGGATGGGGACAGACACAGAGCCAGCAGCACGCACAAAAGTTTCCGCACTCTCACCACATCCTCCGTCCGGACATCAAGGAAGCACCGATTAAGCCAGCGCTTTTATTGACAACGAAAAAGCGGCGGGGCCCACCGAGCCGCGCCGCCCCACACTTTTTACTTTTTGCCTCGGGCCGGAATCCGAGGATGGCCCCCCGGGCGTCCGTTCCCCGGCGGTCCCTTCCCTCGGAGCGGCTCGCATCAGGCGGCGTTGAAGGAGAGCACCAGATAGAGCACGCCCGTCGGCTGCAGGGAAAAGGGAAGCGTAAAGCACTTCACCCCGGCGGCCTGGGTCGGGACGTTCTGGATGTTGTCCCCGACGATCAACTGAGGGGGGGTCACGTCCACCTCCGCAAGGGCAGCCTGGATCAGGGAACGACCGCTAACCATATTGGAAAGCTCTCCAATCACGCTCATGGAGACGGAGTCGTTCAGGTCGGCTGCGATCATGCCGCCCGACATCGCCGAGACGACGGCCTTGAACCCGACCTCGTCGAGCATGATGACCGCCGTTCCGTGCGTTCCGCTACCCACGATCCCGATCAGCGAGGCCGCGCATATATTGGCTACCTTGACCCCCGGGGAGACCTGGGCCTTGTTCAAAGAGATGTCCAACCCTACCTCCCGCCCCACGGAGATCACGGATGAACCAAAGCTGTTGACGAGAACGGCAAGCTTATCCATACCAGCCATATCGCTGAACGACTCCCTTCCACGTTACCACGCCCTCTCCAACAAAGAACCCGGCGCGTTTATCAAAGATTTTTGACGGTCACATTATTCGACAGGCCCGTCCATCCCCCGCATGGCGATGGCCCAAGCCGCAAGGTCGTCAAGGGGACGAGGCGGAACCCACAGGGTCCGTGGCAAAAGCCTTTGCCACCAAGACGGATCGTGCAGACGCCAATAAAGGGTCCGGGCCTCCAAAGTCGTTCCCCTTTCGTCCACACGAAGAATGGGGCAGCCAAAGTCCTGCTCCTCCAGGCTCGCGGCGAGTTCGCCGCCGCACGTCCCGTCTCCAACGACGAAGGCCATTATGGAGAACGCTTTGTCCATCGGCGAAAGGGCCTCCAGCGTCCAAGGAGCCAAGATGTCCGCATCCCCGGCCAGGGCCCTCAGGCCCAGCCAGAAAAGCGCCCGCTCCCCCACGGGAAAAATCCCCGACATGAGGAGCTCCCGACCCTCTCCCACGAAAGCCCATCCCACCTTGTTCCTTCCGGGATCCAGTCCCACCGTCACCCCAACGTGGATTCCCACCGATCCAAAAGCCACAGCCATTGATCCGGATAAGCCCGAACCCAGCCCTCCAAAACATTATGACACATTTGAAGGGACTTTACCATATCCACCCCAAAAGGATTGCCGTCCGCGTCGGGTGCATCGCTCAGGATATCCTGGATGACGACGGTATGGGAGATCCCATCGGAACGACGAAAGTACAGGACGGGGACGACCGGGGAGCCGAACTTGCGGTGCAGCTTCACAATCCCGTCGGCCGCGCTGGCGGGCAGACCCAAAAAGGGGACGGGAATCCCCTCGCTCCGGGCGTCCAGGTCCTGAAGGAACCCCACGATCCCCCCCCGCCTCAAGGTTCGGAAGGCCTCGCGCAGGCCGGCCCCCTCGCTGGGCACCATCTTCATCCCGGCAACGGCCGTGCGCTGATGCTGAATCAGGTCGTTGAGCCCCCCCCGATTGCGCTGGGGGGTGTAGAGAGGCACGACAGGGTATCCCTCCAGGACCAGACGCGCCCCCGCAAGCTCCCAGTTGCCGATATGGGCGGCCATGAGCAAAGCCCCCCGCCCGCGGGCCAGAGCGCGGTCAAGGTTCTCGCGACCCTCGACCGCCACCGTCTCCCGCAGCCCGGACATCATCCGATCCAGCCGGACGAACTCGACAGCCGAGCGCCCCAAGTTGACGAAGGACCTCCGCACGATGCCGCGCGCGACGGTGATCCCCACCCCCAGCGCCGCGACGCAGCGCGCCTCGCCCCGATCGACCTTCCGCCAGCTGAGCGCCCAGAGCAGGCACCCCAACAGGCCGCCCAAAGCCACGGCCAGCCTCTGCGGCAGTATCCTGACGAGCCCGACCAGCAGGGCGACCGCGTATCGGCCGGAACCGGCCCTCTTTTCCTCCGCCACGTTCAGCGCTGGGACAGCTCCAAGAGAATGCCCCCCGTCGCGGCGGGGTGGACGAAGGCGATCAGGGCCCCGCCCGCGCCCCTGCGGGGCTTCTCGTCAATCAGGCGCACTCCCTTTTCCCTGAGCTCGGCCAGCGCGGCCTCCAGGTTTTCCACGCGGATGGCCAGATGGTGGATTCCCTCGCCCTTCCTAGCGATGAACTTTGCGACCGGGCTGTCCTCCGCCGTGGGCTCCAGGAGCTCGACCTCCGTATCCTCCAGGGGCAGGAAGGCCGTCCTGACCTTCTGCTCCGCGACCTCCTCCACCCCGGTGCAGCGGATCCCGAGCGTCCCCTCCCAGAATGCAAGGGAATCC
>NZ_CAUUWA010000074.1 GCF_963548695.1 uncultured Fretibacterium sp. | reverse complement strand
GCGATGGTCCGGGACGGGAGCGGGGAGCTGAGGAAGCTGACGGAGCGGTTTGCGGAGGAGAAGGACTCGGTGACGCGCCGTTCGCTTCTGGATCGGATCCTGCTGAAATGGTCGGAGGTCTCGAACGTGGAGACGACGCCGAACGGGGGCTGGCTTGGTTTTCTGGAGAAATTCTATGGGGCCCGCTATGACTGGTCGAGCCTGACGGAGCACGGTCGCCGTCAGCTCGAGTCCGCGTATGAGTCGGTGTCGCTGTACCTTTACGGGAACCTGCTGCGTCAGAGCCATTACGCCGACGAGCTCAAGATGCTGGATTATGATATGGACGATACGGGCAGGATATTCCTGAGTACCCGCCGGGCGCTGGAGAGTCTTGCGCGGGAACACGCTGCGGACCCGGATCAGCTGAAGCGTTCTCTGGGTGAGTTTTTCCTTGTGCTGAAGACGGCGGGGCTGTACGAGTACGTGGACGAGTCGGAGGTGGAGTCGCACGCGGCGCTGCTCTCGACGTACGGCTCCGAGCTTCCTGACGTGTGCCGTGCGTCGTACCTCGCGATGAAGGAGCCTGTGGGCACATACACGCTGCCGTACTTCGTCTCGGGTCGAGGCGGCACGCTGGATGGTGACATCCACAACAACGTGCTGGTGGGGAGCGAGGACGCGGATACCCTGAGGGGTGGCCATGGATCGGACGTCCTGATGGGCGGCCGCGGCTCGGACACGCTGGTCGGAGGCGAGGACGGGGACACGTACGTGTGGAACCTGGGCGACGGCGACGACCGTATCGTGAACTCGTCGACGGGTTCGGGCGAGGAGGACGTGCTGTGTCTGGGCAAGGGTGACGACACGCTGAAACTTTGTGCGTGAAGGCACAAAAGCTGCACGAACACAAGAATAGGATAGCCTTTCCTCGTTTTATTTTGCCTTTCATACACTCATTTCCCCCACCTCTATTGACATGATGAATGGCATCTGATAATTTTGCCTTGTTTTTCTTTTGCATTTCAAGCAGACCATTTCAAGCAGACAGAGTAACATTCCACTTTTACCTCACTTTAAGAGCAGCTGGCGTGCTTTTGGGCTTCAAGATACCAGGCGGAGGATGGGACCAACGCCGGGAGACGGGCAAAGAGGCAGCGGAGCATCGAGGCAGAAAATCAAGGCAGAAGCAGACATTCACTTCTACGGAGTTCAGGAGGCAGAGCGATGGACGAGACGACGTTGGGACCGACGCGGGAGGGGATGTTGGAGGAGATCGAGAACTGCCGCCGGAAAATCGGGACGCTGCTGATAATTTATTTTATGGTGATCCTCCTTCAGGTAGTCTCTGGTGTGGGGAATCTTTTCGTGCTCTTTCTGGACCCTTCGGGAGACATGAATATCCTCGGGAAAATCCTGTATGCGGCGCTGCCCCTGTTCCTGTGGTTTTACAGCCAAAGACCGAACACGAGCGGCAGTATCCTGATGCTCTATGCGGTTGTTGAAGGGATACAGGCCGTCATTATGTTGGCTATAGTGTCTGTTGGGTCATTTTTTTTCGGGTTTGACGGCCCAGCCAGCGTTGGGATGCTGCCGCTTGCGGTGCTGCTTGTCTTTGGAGTTTTCGGGGGCCTACTGGCGTTGTTTGTCAAACTTTTCAGGTCGGCTCATCGATTGGGCAACCTAATGCTTGCGGCAGGCCTTGGAGACAGGACCCGTTCGGACCGAATGGATGCCGTGATGGTTGCGGTAGCCGTCGTCTGTTACCTGGCGCCGGCTCTTCCGGCCTGGGATTCGATACAGTCTTCAATGACGTTGAAGAGGGAACTGAGACAGGCTCCCGAGGTCAAGGTTTACCGAGTGAAGGAAGCGATCGACTGCATGGCGGGTTCCCCGGACGGCAATCTGTTGGCGCTGGGCACGGAGAAGAGGCTTTATGTGTGGGATACGAGGACGCGGGAGTGCGTCTGGAGCGACGACTGTCTTGCGGTGCAGCGGGTGAGATTCAGCCCCAGCGGACGTTATCTGGCTTCGGCGGGGCGTGGCCGGGCGGAGGGGGCCAGCGACCTGGCGGTGTACGAGGTGGAGGGCTTCAGGCGTCTGCCCGGCTTCGACTGGCCGGAGCACGAGGAGCACAAGGAGAAGGTGTTCCACGACATGATGTTCCGCCCGGACGAGGGGACGCTGCTGGTGCTGTGGCACCGGAGCTGGATTTGGAATAGGATAGGCTGGTACAGTGATGAGGCCGAGGTGGTGAGGGAAAGGGAGAAAAAACTGGGGCATTACCTTGATACAGTAGACCTTTTTTATACGGAAGGAAATATGAAAAAGAGTACTTTAGGTTCTTTTCAAAGGATACGTAAAGGGCTTTCTATTGATTTTGATTTATGTGCTGAAGGGAGTGCATATTTTGCTCCAGATGCATCCTGTTTTGTATATCCAATAGATGGGATCCAAAAGGAATTTAATCAGCTTTGTCTAATGAATACAGAAACTTGGAAAGAGAGACTGTTTCATTTAAATGAATATCGTCTGAACTTGTGGGGTATTAAACCATGGTACGAATGGAGACTGAACGCAGATGGAACGAGGGCATATCTCCTTTGTAAAAGAGATAGGGGAGAAGGGCCTAGGGGAGTCTTGCTGGAATTGGACCTGCAAACCGGAAGGAGAAAGGAACTGAAGAGCTGGGGAAGGCGCTTGGCTTTGTCGCCTGACGGACGGTGTGTCGTGATGCTCTCCGGAAGCACGAACGAGAATAGCATGACGCTGGCCAGGCTGCACTTTCTGGATGTGAGTGCGGGGACGGAGAAGCGGGTTTTGCGAAAATTTTCTGGAAACTATCGTGACGACCCTCTTTATTTTGTATGGTTAAAATCAAACCTTTTTGCTGTCTCCATGGAGGGTAAGGTTGGCTATTGGGGTAAAAAGGGCAGCTTCATATTCATTGATCTGAAGGAGGGCGAGGGTAAATGACGAAGGTAACGACGTGGACGCATGACCAGCAGCTCGAGATGCTGCAGCTTATCAAGCTTTCGTATGAAATGACGGATGTCTGCTTAAGGGGCGAGAAATTTAAAGGTCGAAGGAGGCGCCCCGGCCCTCAAGGACTTACAGGCGACAGCTTTTTATTCGGGGAGCATTTGAATAATTTGGATGCAATGAAGGAACATGATGGTCATTTTCATTACACAAAACATCCCAAGCGTCTTTCCAATTATCTGATGCGTCCTGATGGCCCCAGGGACGGCATCTGCGACCCCGCTGGAGACCCTTATCCGGCCAATGTCGGCCAGAAAAGGGCCGAGAAGGGGGAGAGCGTACCGGACCCCTTGGAGGGGGAGCTCAGGGACTACGAGTGGGTCGGCCGGTTCTCGGATTACGGCGCCGTGGAGGGCAACATCTTTCGCAAGAACGGGACCTACTACATGGTCTTTGACGGTTCGGAGCTCAGAGACTGGTGGAGCGACTGGATCAAGACTAACGTCTTGGGGATTGGATGCAAGAGTACCTTTTGGGTGCAAGACGCTCTTGAGGAGGCCTACAGGATTTATCAGAAGGCATTGGAAAAAATTTCTGGATTAAGCGAGAATAACATTGTTTTCGTAGGCCATTCTTTAGGCGGCGGCTTGGCGGCTGCGTTGTCGGCTGGGATTGCCCTGGGTGCCTTTGAGCAAAAAGAAGATAAGGATAAAAAACCTATCGACGACTGGAGTTTTTTACCGGACCCAATCTACAAGCCGGATAATGCCCTTGAGCCGCTGCAGGATCATGTCCCTGTCCTGACGTTCAATGCACCCCAGATGGGGTGGGCTTTTGACAAAAGGAAGCCTATCTCAGACCCCAAGGGCCCTCATGGTTATAGTTACGAGTTGGTTCGTGAGGAACGTTTGGGAAAAGTGGACGTGATGGCTGTTCGGACGAACCGGGATTCGGTATCGGAATTGCGTCTTTATGACGAGGATGGCAAACATACAAGCAATCGTTATACGATTGGCGGAGGGCTGGTGACGCTGGGCGATACCGTAGGCCGCCTCGATGCTTACTTTAAGGATGAAACCAATCGGAGGAAAGCGGATTGGCGTCCGGCATCGGGTTTTCCGCAGCCGACGCCGGAAGATGTCCTGGACTCGAAGAGCGGTCTTTTTTTCTGGCACACGGTCAACACGCTGGAGCTTGCGTTGATGGAGAAGGTTTGGGATGACGATAATAAAGAGCCTCAGGAGGTGAGCCCGTCGCAGGTTCGCGTCGATCCGCTCATCCTGGACCTGAACCGGGATGGAAAGGTGAGCACGACGGCGGGCAAGCGTTACTTCGACCTGGACGCCAACGGTGTGGCGGAGCGTGCGTCGTGGGCGGCGTCCGGGGACGGTTTTCTTGCCATGGACCGTGACGGGGACGGAAAGATCACGTCGGGGCGGGAGCTCTTTGGGGACCACACGGTGATGTCGGACGGCCGCGTGGCGTCGAGCGGTTTTCAGGCGCTTGCGGATCTGGACTCGAACAAGGACGGGAAGATCGATGCGTCTGACGAAGAGTTCGGCCGCCTGCGGGTGTGGTCGGACAAGGACGGGAACGGAAAGTTCGAGGACCACGAGCTCTCGACGCTCGAGGAGACGGGGATCGAGTCGATAGACCTGCGGTACTCGGACCATCGGACGGAGGACGAGAACGGGAACCAGATCGTGCGCACGGGCCGCTTTACGTGGAAGGACGGAGAGCGGGGCCGTGTCAGCGAGTTTCTGCTGGAGCGTGACACGATTCACTCCCTGGCTGAGGAGAAGTTGGACGAGCCCGACGAGGTGGCCGCGCTGCCGGACCTGCCGCAGCGCGGTTTTCTGTACTCTCTGCACCAGGCGATGGTCCGGGACGGGAGCGGGGAGCTGAGGAAGCTGACGGAGCGGTTTGCGGGGGAGAAGGACTCGGTGGCGCGCCGTTCGCTTCTGGAGCAGATCCTGCTGAAGTGGTCGGAGGTCTCGGACGTAGAGAGCGTTCCCTATGACGGTTGGCTTGGCTTCATGAAGAAGTTCTACGGTAACAAGCGGTCGTACGGAAACCCTTCGGCCGAAGGCTGGCGGGAGCTGCGCCGCAACTACGAGGAGATATCGTTGTACCTGTATGGCGACCTGCTGTGCCAAAGCCACTACAAGGAGGTCCTTGCGACACTGGACAGCAGCCTGGACGAATCCGGCAACATCCGCATCCACATCGGCAAGGTGCTGGAGGAGATAGGCAGTGAGAATGTCTCGAACCCGGAGCAGACGAAGCGTTCTATAGGCGAGTTCTTCCTCGCGCTGAAGACGGCGGGACTGTACGAGTACGTGGACGAGTCGGAGGTGGAGTCGCACGCGGCGGTGCTTTCGACGTACGGCTCCGAGCTGCCGGACGTGTGCCGTGCGTCGTACCTCGCGATGAAGGAGCCTGTGGGCACATACACGCTGCCGTACTTCGTCTGGACCTTAGTCAAGGAAACGGATGTCCTGAAGTTCGGAGAGGGTATCTCCGCGGAGGACCTGGAGGTGACCCGCCGGGGGAACGATCTGACGCTTTCGCTGAGGGACGGTTCCGGGAGTGTCAGGGTACAGGAGCATTTCAGGAATGACTACTACGAGCTGGACGAGGTGGAGTTTTCGGATGGGACGAAGTGGAGCGCCAAGGACGTGGCGTCCCGTGCGGTGGCCTACGGAACGGACGGGAATGACGTTTTGGGTCAGTCCGAGAACTACGGTGACAACGACAGGATCCATGCGGGCGGTGGAGACGACGAGGTCTATGCCGGCAACGGTGACGACACGGTATATGGCGACGCCGGCAACGACAAACTGTACGGTCAGAGTGGAGACGACGTACTTGTCGGTGGAGCGGGCGACGACCATCTTGTCGGGGGCTACGGGAGCGACACGTACGTGTACAACAAGGGAGACGGGCACGACACGATCGACACCAGCACGTATTATTATGACAATGGTGCAAAGGACCGTCTGAAGTTCGGAGAAGGGATCTCCGCGGAGGACCTCGAGGTGATCCGTCGTGGGAACGACGTGACGTTCTCGCTGAAGGACGGAACGGGGAGCGTCAGGGTACAGGAGCATTTCAGGAATGACTACTACGAGTTGGACGAGGTGGAGTTTTCGGATGGGACGAAGTGGAGCGCCGAAGACGTGGCGTCCCGTGCGGTGGCCTACGGAACGGACGGGAATGATGCTTTGGGCTATGCCGAAAACTACGGTGACAACGACAGGATCCATGCAGGCGGCGGAGACGACGAGGTCTATGCCGGCAACGGTGACGACACGGTATACGGCGACGCCGGCAACGACAAACTGTACGGTCAGAGTGGAGACGACGTACTTGTCGGTGGAGCGGGCGACGACCATCTTGTCGGGGGCTACGGGAGCGACACGTACGTGTACAACAAGGGAGACGGGCACGACACGATCGACACCAGCACGTATTATTATGACAATGGTGCAAAGGACCGTCTGAAGTTCGGAGAAGGGATCTCCGCGGAGGACCTCGAGGTGATCCGTCGTGGGAACGACGTGACGTTCTCGCTGAAGGACGGAACGGGGAGCGTCAGGGTACAGGAGCATTTCAGGAATGACTACTACGAGCTGGACGAGGTGGAGTTTTCGGATGGGACGAAGTGGAGCGCCAAGGACGTGGCGTCTCGTGCGGTGACCCGGGGCACGGACACGAATGCGGCGGCCTCTTCCGAACCGGCAGGCGCTCCTGCAACCCCGGAGGCGTTTTCCGCCGTTTCCCCCTTATCCGCAATGTCGGGAGCCGATGCCAGGGTGCTCTCGGAGTCCGAAATCGAGGAGTCGCTTGCAGTCCTCTCCACGCCGTCGTTCATGTCCGGGCTGGAGGATGAGATACCAGGAGGCTGGAGCTGCAGCTCGTCCCTTGCGGCGGTGTCCTCCGAGCCCTCCGCCCCTGTGGACCTCGAGGTTGCCCGGCTGGGCATGGACGTAGCCCTGGCGGGTCTGAGCTTCGAGAAACCGAACTCCGGCCTGGTCTGCGATACCTTCCTGTCCGGCTCCTCCGGCGTGGAGGTCGTGAAACTCTCCGTATCGACGGAGACCGGCCTGGAGAAACATTTCGAGAAGGGAGCCCATCAGGCCGAGTTGTCCAGGAGCGCGGCATAGGGATTTGCCATGGAACATCAGTTTTATCCGTGTGGGGCAGAACGCTGGGATTGAGATGGAGTCCTTTATTTCCTGGACACCTTCCGCCGCTATACGAACGAGGCGCTTCGGGAGAGATGAGGAAACGGCTGCAGCAGTCATTTTCTTGAATTCGTTCTTGTTCGCTTTACATTTATGTGTTTTTGTGATTCAATCGTATATGATGAACGAAGTATAAAATCTCATTTTCGAAAAATGGAATAGGTTGGAACTCGGAAGGGTAATGGGGAGCGACGCGGCGACGCGCAGACCTGGGCAAACTACGAATTCCTGCGGACGAGCGCGAAGCGGCCGACCTTGAAATTATTGAGGTATGTTGCTTCGCGCTGTGTGTTTTTTGGGAGGGGTAAAAATGTTTAGACAAAGGAGCGATCCCTTTGAGAAGTGGAGGGGAATAACGATAGAGTATCTTTTGTTACCTGGTTTAACCGCTTATCTTTATGCGGTGCTATGGCAGAAAGGGAATTTGTACCTAATCTTTATGCTGTATTTCATGTTCTTTTTTATAAGCTCGTTAATTTCTTTGCTCTCTTCACTGTGCTTGAGATATATGATATTTGGCTATCCAGTTAAGCAGATTATAAAAAGAATGTTGTCGTTTTTTTTGATTATTGCAATGGATATATTGTTTTATAAAGTTGTTGTCAGGATTATATCTGTTTATTCCCCTGAGCTTTTTATTTCTGAACTGTTTTTTCATTGGAGATTTATTTGGTGTAGTTCTGCTTTATTGAGGTGGGGATGGGATGACTATTTTTTGTTGAGGTCGGTTTTAATAGAATAAGCAGCATATTTTTAGTTCTGAAAACATTCACTTAAATTCAGTAATCGGTTATTCAAAAAAACAATGGAAGAAGGTGTAAAGATGGCAGGTTGTGGCTGCGGTGCAGGCTTTGAAGCTGGACTTTGGGAAGCGATGAAGTGGGGGCATTATTTGGGGCAAAAAAAGGTATTCAGAAAGGATGTGCATTGGGGGCGGGGTACGGATCTTTAGGAGGCCCTTTAGGAACATATGTTGGTGGTTATGTGGGTGGAGTCATAGGCGGGGCATTGGGCACTGCTTTGGGTGGATTGATTGGGGCTGGGGGCGCTTGGGGGGCGCATATTCTTTTTTCACAATGCGGATGTTCTCCTCTTTGTCTGTGTTTTCCCAGTCGTTGGCAAGGTCCACAGCCTGCTCCCGCCCGCCCCGACCCCTTGGTCCTAGACCTGAACAAGGACGGGAAGGTAGAGCTGAAGAACGTGGCGTTCTTCGACCTCAACGCCAACGGCTTCCACGAGTTCACGCGGTGGATCGACAAGACGGATGCGTTCCTGGTGCTGGACAAGAACTTCAATGGGAAGGCGGACGACGGAAGTGAGCTGTTCGGCGACGCCATGACACTGCCGGACGGTTCCATCGCCCTCACGGGCTTCGACGCCCTCAGGGCGTACGACTCCAACGGGGACGGGAAGATCGACGCCTCCGACGAGATCTACGCCTCGCTGAAGGTTTTGACGGGCGAGGGGAAGATGTCGAGCCTGGCCGATGCGGGAGTCAAAAGTCTGAGTCTGGCCTCGGAGGCCGTAAACGGAAATACGCCTCCCGCGCTTTCCCAGAGCGACCTCGCGAAGCTGACATGGGAGGAGCGGGTCCTGGCCCTGAAGGACCAGGCGCGCGAGGCGGACCGTGCGCTCTGGAAGTCGGGCGGCTCGATCCGTGCCAAGGGCACGTTCGAGTGGCAGGACGGGAGCAAGGGCACGATTGCGGAGACACTGCCCTACAGCGTCCCGATGTACTCCATTCCCGGAGAGTATTTGGATGTCCCGGAGGACGTCGCGGCGCTGCCCGACCTCATGGGTTTCGGGAACATGCACGACCTGCGCCAGGCCATGGTCCGCGACGAAAGTGGTGCGCTGCGGGGACTGGTGGAGCAATACGCGGCGGAGAAGGACCCGTCGAAGCGCGGGCGGATTTTCGAGCCCCTGATCCAGAAGTGGGCTGGGGTGGATGGACTGGCGCCCGGAAGCCGCGGCGGCCAGATGGACGCGCGGCAACTGGCGTTTCTGGAGAAGTTCTTCGGCGAGAACTTCAACGGTGTGGACGGGCCGAACCCCAACAACACGGCGGCGCCGATCCTGAAGGAGCTCTACGCGGACCTCGTGCGCGACATGGAGACGGGGCTGCTGGCGCAGACGCATTTGAAGCCGTTCTTTGAGCGCGTGGAGTACAAGGTGACGGAGCCGGAGAAGGATGCGGAAGGGAACGTCGTGAAGCCGGGTAAGGTGGACATCCTGATGGACCCAGCCTTGGCGTGGCTTGGGGAGGCGGCGAAGACGGACCCGCGGACGGCGCTGGAACAGTTCTGGGGCCTCCGTAAGATGTCGTCAAATACTGAAAGGAGCCTTAAGCAGGCTGCGGAGACCAGCCGGAAGGAGGCCGAGTTGCGGGCCAGCTATCGGGGCAAGCTGGGATTGAGCGTGGAGACGCCGGCCCAGACGGACGCCGAGAAGGCCTATGCGGAGTTTTTGGGGCTTCGTCAGAAGCTGGGGACGGAGCTGAAGGGGCAGGGAGCCGAGCTGAAGGACTTCCTCGAGGGAGACATCACGTGGCAGGGGAGTACCCTTGTTTTGACTCGGGAAGGTACGAGATATTTGTATGGCGACGCCGGGGACGACAAGCTGTACGGTCAGGACGGAGACGATGTTCTTGTCGGCGGAGCGGGCGACGACCATCTTGTCGGGGGCTACGGGAGCGACACGTACGTGTACAACAAGGGAGACGGGCACGACACGATCGACACCAGCACGTATTATTATGACAATGGTGCAAAGGACCGTCTGAAGTTCGGAGAAGGGATCTCCGCGGAGGACCTCGAGGTGATCCGTCGTGGGAACGACGTGACGTTCTCGCTGAAGGACGGAACGGGGAGCGTCAGGGTACAGGAGCATTTCAGGAATGACTACTACGAGTTGGACGAGGTGGAGTTTTCGGATGGGACGAAGTGGAGCGCCGAGGACGTGGCGTCTCGTGCGGTGACCTACGGAACGGATGAGGGCGAGGAGCTTGGCAAGAACGGAAATTTCAACGGCAACGACAGGATCTATGCCGGAGGCGGGAACGACAAGCTGTATGGCCAGAGTGGTGACGACGTACTTGTCGGCGGAACTGGGGACGATACCCTCGAGGGGGGCTACGGTAATGACGTGTACGTGTACAACCGTGGCGATGGGCACGATGTTATCAACAATTACTCCCACTACGGCGATCGGGAAACGGATGTCCTGAAGTTCGGGGAGGGTATCTCCGCGGAGGACCTGGAGGTGACCCGCCGGGGGAACGATCTGACGCTTTCGCTGAAGGACGGGAGCGGCAGCGTCAGGGTACAGGAACACTTCAGCAGTGACTACACCAAGCTGGACGAGGTTGAGTTCTCCGACGGCACGAAGTGGAGTGCGGAGGACGTGGCGTCCCGAGCGGTGACCTACGGAACGGATGAGGGCGAGGTGCTTGGCGAGGTTGAGAACTACCGCGGCAGGCAAGTACTCTTTG
>NZ_CAUUWA010000073.1 GCF_963548695.1 uncultured Fretibacterium sp. | reverse complement strand
TCGACCACACCTCGCCGAAAAGGATATCGTCGTTGTAACGGGCAAAGTCCGGCGCAAAGTCGCCCAGCGCGTCGCGCCCGGCGGTCTGTACGATCTTCCGCGCGGAGCCTTTCCCTCCCTGATCCCCATGGGGCGTATCCACAGCCGATTCCTCCTCTTCCCATCCATCAATCGACACAATCAACCAGCCGCCGCTGCGCTCCGGGCAGCCCTGCGGCCACCCAACGCAAACCGTTTATACCCTCGATCCGGCTCCAGGTCAAGCAATCGCGATGAGCCCGGAGTATTCGCCGGTTGATCGGTTGAGCTTCAATCCCGCTTCCTCAAAATATTTATGTCGTGCGTTCCCGTGCTGAGGAGGGCCGTCCTGTTCTCCACCGGGCCAAACCCGGCTGCCTTTGCCATGTCCGCTACCTGCCCCTTGAGCACGCCTATCGGCATCCCCTGGAGATTGAACGCCATGTAGCCCAGGATCATATCCCAGGGGCCAGAATAATCGGGCTCGATGCCCTCGTTCACGCACACGACCAAACCGCCCGGGTTCAGTGCCATCCTAAGCCTGGCGAAGAAATCCGGGCCGCCCGCAATGGCGAACAGCATGATTGAATGGCAGAGGATCAGGTCATAGCCGCCGCCAATGTCGTCCTTCGTAAAGTCTCCGGTCATGACGGAGGCCCGCTCCTGCATTCCGGCAAGGGAGACGGTCTCCTCGATCAATCTCTTCATGGACGGCAGGTCGAAAAGGACGCCCGTACGCTCCGGGGCATCCCGTATGACGGCGAGCCCCAGGCAGCCGGCTCCGCAGCCGAGGTCCAGAATCTTCCCGATCGAGCTGTTTTCCGGAAGACTGTGGATGATGTCCAGCAGCTCCTGCTGGCGTATGCCGGACTGCGCGTCGCGCATCGCCGCGCCATAGGCCGCAAAATCCATGGACCGTTGGGTATGCTCCTCCGGCTTCGGCCCCTCCTTGACATGCCGTGCCACGTTTCCGAGGTTCATGCCCTGATTGCCGCAGAAAAAGGACAACACGCCCCCCATGTACTCGGGCTTCCCTCTGACCAGGTATCTCGAGGTCTCGGGCATGTTGCGGAAGCTGTCGCCGTCCCGCTCCAGGAAACCGATGCCGTAAAGCCCCTTCAGAAGGTTGAGGGTGTTGTATTCGTTCCAGGACATCCTTCCGGACAGTTCCCCCGCGGTGACCGGCGTCTCCAGCTGCGTGAATACGTCCAACTCGACCGCCCCCATGATCAACTGCCGATACGCGTGAATATACGGCAATGCCGTCAGCCGCTCGTAGATGCCTGCCCTGTCGTTCACTTGAATCTCCCCTTCCTGTCGTGTCCCTTACACATCGCCCACAAAATAGTTTTCTTAATCAAACTATTGTGCAGCGAACAAATTGGATGGGAAAAGTTTCTCAAGGGCTTTTCCCGCCTCTTTTGATGCATGAAATTTGGACGCAGGAAACTTCGATATAGAGACCCTGGATGCAGGAAGCTCGAGGGTCAATTTCTTCCGAAATATAATCCACTCGGTACATATCGGCTGGACCATATCTTAAATTATCCGGGCATTCGTTGTCAATGCAATTACCCGAAAGTTTGGCGATCGGACGAAAAGGATTGGCTGACGGGCGAATCGAGGAACTGGAGAGACGGATGCACAAGCGTTCAGCAGTATATCGTGGTCCAGCGTATGCCCCATGCGGGACGCCTTCTGCGGGATACGGAGCCCCCCGTTTCCCGGATCGCCGAGATGGCGGGGTATCGGTGCATCGGCAGCCTGTCGGAAATGTTCCGAAGACATACCGGGATGAAGCCCACCGAGTACAGAGAGTTCATGATGAACCGGATTTTTTCTCCCAATCCCAAAGCTTTTGCAGGTAATAAGCAGAGCGTCGACGAAGTATGAACCGTGCGGGGAGCTGGGACCTTCATCCGGCAGCTTTTATGAACCGCAATGCGCACCGATGGAGCACAAAGAAGTACGTCGGGCCGAAGGGGTACGAAGCGGCCAAGGCGTGCCTTTCGTCAGCGTTGAAGGTGAAACTGCCGGACTTTACTTCGATGTTGGCGCCAACACGGCATCCGCCGCCCGAAAGGCTGCAAAGAGTGGGACGTCTGATTGAACGAAGCATATGAATGATTTATTCTGCGGAAAATTACGGCAAAAAGTTTCCCCGCCCCTCCCTCAGATGGCCAACGTCGCTCAAGAGCGCCACACGCGGCATTCCGTCCGTGAACTCGACGCAGGAGACGCCGCAGTTCGGGACCCTGAGCCGCCAATAGCAGGACAGCGGGACGTCGAGAAAGTGACAGATCAGCACCTTGAGGACCGCGCCGTGCGTCACCAGCAGCGCGTCTTTGCCGGAGTTCGGCACGGTGCGTTCCAGCGCCGAGACCGCCCTCCGCTGCACATCCGCCAGGGCCTCGCCGCCGGGGCCGGGCATCCTCACCCTTTCGGGGCAGGAATGCCACTCCTCCAGCAGGGACGCGTCCTTTTGCGCGATCTCCCGCACGGTCATGCCCTCCCAGTCGCCGTGGTGGATCTCCATGAAGCCGGGGTCGGTCACGAAACTTTCGCATTTCGCCGCCTCGAAGATTCTCCTGCCGGTCGCCTCCGCCCGCCTCAACGGCGAGGAGAGCACCGCGTCCAGCGGAAAACCGCGAAAGCGCCCGGCCGTGAGCTCCGCCTGCCGCAGCCCCGTCTCGTCCAACGGGATGTCCCTCTGACCCTGAAGGCGCCATTCCCGGTTCCAAGCCGTCTCCCCGTGGCGCACCATGAAGAGCCTCATTTCCGGACAGCCCTTCTCACCCCGCGGCGGTCGTGGGCGGTCATGCGCCCTTCCTCCTGCGCAGGTGGAAGAAGTAAACGGCCAGGATGAGCACCACCCCGACCAGGTCGCTCGTCGTCCCGGGGATGAGGAGTCCCAGCCCGCCGGCGACCAGAAGCAGGCGCCAGTAGGATTTTATCGGGGCATTGAGGTAGCCGATCAGGCCGCCCCCAATCCCGAACAACCCCACCAGGGCGGTCAGGATCATGGGCAGGGCCTCGGCGAAGGTCCCGCCGATCATGATGAGCTTGGGGTTGAGCGCGAACATATAGGGCACCAGAAAGGCGGCGATGGCCAGCTTGGAGGCGTTGGCCCCCGTCTTGAAGGGATTGCCCTTGGCGATGGCCGAGCCGGCATAGGCGGCCAGCGCCACGGGAGGCGTGATGTCCGCGATGATGCCGAAGTAGAAGCAGAACATATGGGCCGCCAGGAGGGGGATACCCAGCTGAATCAGGATCGGCGCCGCCACGGTCGACGTGATGATGTAGTTCGAGGTGGTGGACACCCCCATGCCGAGCACCAGCGACGTGACCATGGCGCAGACGAGCCCCAGGAACACGTTGCCCCCGACGACCTGGAACATCCCGGCGCCGATCCTCTGTCCCAGGCCGGTCAGCGTGACCATCCCCACGATGATGCCCGCCGTGGCGCACGCCGTGGCCACCGAGACGATGTTGCGCGCGGACAGGGGCAGCGCCGCGAGGACCTGCCTGGGGGAGACCCAGGTGCCCCTCCTCAGAAAGGGAACCACGGCGGCGATCAGGACGCCCCACAACGCCGACCGGGTGATGGTGAAACCCGACAGCATGAAGTAGATGATGGCGCACAGCGGCAGGACGAGATGCCCCTTCTGCAGGAGCAGGGGCTTCGCCGGCGGCAGTTTTTCGCGCGGCAGGCCCTTCAGCCCCTTGCGCCGCGCCTCGAAGTCCACCATGATCCAGATCCCCGCGAAGTACAGCAGGGCGGGGATCAGCGCCACCAACATGAGCTGCGGGTAGGGAACCCCCACCGACTCGGCGATCAGGAAGGCGGCCGACCCCATCACGGGGGGCATGATCTGCCCGCCCGTGGATGCCGCGGCCTCGACGGCCCCGGCGAACTCCGGCTCATAGCCCAGGGACTTCATCAGGGGGATGGTGAACGACCCCGTCGACACGGTATTCGCCACTGAGGAGCCCGACACGGTGCCCTGAAGGGCCGACGACAGCACCGCCACCTTCGCCGGACCGCCCACCGCCCATCCCGCCAGGGCGTTGGCGAGGTCGATGAAGAACTGGCCGATCCCCGTCTTCTCGAGGAAGGCCCCGAAGAGGATGAACAGGAAGATGTACGTCGAACAGACCCCGATGGGATTGCCGATGACGCCCTCGGTCGTGATGAAGAGGTGCGTGAGGATGCGCGGCAGCAGGTAGCCCCTCTGCGCCAGGAACCCGGGCATCTCGATCCTGATCAGGCCGCGCGACCCCATCAGGCCGTAGAGGATGAAGCACAGCGCGATGATCACGATGGGGGGCCCCACCACGCGCCAACAGGCCAGGAGCACGAGGCCCAGGCCGATTCCCGCCATGACGGTGTCCATCATCGTATAATCGCCGGCGCGAAGCTGAAGGGCCTTGAAGTTGACGATGAAGTAGGCGATCACCGCCAGAAACGCGGCGGCGAAGAATATATCCAGAGGGTTGATCCTCCGGCGGCTCGATTTCTTCGTCGTCGGATAGAGGATGAAGGCGAGGCCGACGGCGAAGCCGAGATGTCCGTAGCGCAGGATCTGCTGCGGCAGACGCCCGCTCAGCGAAGCGTAAAGCTGAAAGACGGCAAAGAGCACCAGGACCGCCGTAATGAGGACGTTCACGCCCCCGGAGAAGATGCGATAGCGTGAATCGCGTTCCAGCTCGGACAGATCGACATCCACGGGGACTGCATTCAATTTTTCGCGATTGATTTCTTCGCGATTGGATTTTTCATGATTGAAAAGGCTCAACGCTGCCACCCTCCAGCAGGAAAATTAGGACCGCGCCTCGACCGGCCGGGACAAGGACAGGAGGCGAAGGGGCCCAGCCCTGAACAGGTATTCGCAGTTACCGGATGACCGACGCGGGACGACGCCTCATGGTCCCGACGGACTTCCGAGGTCATAAAAAACCGGCAGTTCACGGAAAAAGCACTGCACCCGTTGAACGGCCGGACTGTCTGGTTCTTCAATCAACGCGCTGTTTGACAGGAAAGGGGAGAGGACAACGACGAGCGCTTACCTGTCGGGGAGCTCGATTCCCTTCTCCTTATAGAAACGGGCCGCGCCGGGGTGGATGTTGCCCGGAATGCCGCAGAAGGGATTCTCCAGGGACATGTGCTCCGCCTTCCTGTTCACCCCGCGGATCTCGCCGAGGTTCTCATAGATGGCCTCCGTAATGGCGTAGACGTCGTCCTCGCCAAGATCCTTCAGCGCCACAAGCATGGACATCACCGCCACCGAGCTCACGGGATGGCCCAGCTTGTACTGGTCGTCCGGCGTCGCGTACTCGGCATAGAAGGGGTACTTCTCAAGCAGCAGCCGGATGTGCCCATCGTCGATGGAGATGACGTCGATCTTACCCGTCAGGGACAGCTCGGTCACGTTCGCGTTGGGGTACCCCGAGCACATGAAGAAGGCGTCGATCTGATCGTCCTGGAGCGCGTTCTTTGCCTCGGACTGGCTGAGGAAGCGCTCGTCGATATCATCGTAGGTCATGCCGTAGATGCCCAGGATCTGCCTTGCCGCAACCTCGTACCCCGAGCCGACGGCCCCGACGCAGATGCGCTTGCCGCGCATGTCGGGCACGCTTTTGATCCCGCTGACCCTGCTGACGACGATCTGGACCATCTCGGGGTAACAGGCGGTGATCGCGGAGAAGTTGTTCACGGCGCCGTCGGCAAACTGTTCTACGCCGTTCAGCGCGTAACTGTTGACGTCGGTCTGCACCAGGGCGAGTTCGATATCGGACTTTTTAAGGAGCCGCACGTTCTCCACGGAGCCCCCGGTGGAGCTCACGGTGATGTTGGCCCCCGTATGCCGGTTGATGACCTGCGCCAGCGCGCTTCCGAATGCGTAATAGTTTCCCGTGGCGCTCCCCGTGCCCATCAGGAAGCTCCCCGAAATCTTATGCTCGCCCGCAAAGGAGGCGGGGCCTACAAACATCAGAGCCGCGCTCACTGCCAGGGCCATCCAGACGCTTTTCTTCATCATTTTTCCCTCCCGAATCTGCGTGCTCTACGCTCTACAAAGAGCGTCATGGGTCCATCAAAAATGGAAAAACACAGCCGCTGCCAAAACCCCGATCCGCTCGACAACTTTCACAATATACTATAACGAATCGGGCTTTTCAAGCGAGTTCCCGTGCCGCTGTCCGGAAAGACTGATACCAAACCGCGTTTAACAACGGGGATCGCCTCCCCCGATGAAACGTCTGATGAAAACCCAAGCGAGAAAGCAAATCTATGGATTTGCGTTTTCGAGCTTAGGGCTTTTATTCAGTAGATCCACCAAGGGCTTCATGGATTAAATCAGCATTTCCTTAATAGCGTTCCCTTAGCGTTTTGCGAAAGCCGTGTCCCTCGGGAGACGGCTTTTTTGTCCCTTTTCGTGTACAATTAAGAGGATAGACGGATGGTTCCCGACGGTTCTGTGTGGTGGGAACCGCGCCGCACGGCGCCGACCTTCGGGTGGCCGCCGGGATTTTGCTCGGGAGGGACCAGCTTGGCTGAGACTGTGGGGCTTGAGAAGTCCATGCTGAAAAAGATTCTGCACTACTCGGACATCGGCGTGGCCCTTCTGATGGTCCTCGTCGTCGTTATGATGGTCATTCCCCTCCCTACGGGACTGATCGACGTCCTGCTCGCCGCCAACATCACCCTGGGGGTCGTCGTCCTTCTGGTGACCTTTTACGTCAAGCGGGCGCTCGACCTGTCGGTGTTCCCGACCCTGCTTCTAATAGTGACGCTGTTCCGCATCGCCCTGAACGTCTCGACGACCCGTCTCATCCTCCTGAACGGCTATGCCGGCGAGATCATTATGGCGTTCGGCAACTTCGTCGTCGGGGGCAACTACATCGTCGGTGTCGTGATCTTCCTGATCCTGGTCATCATCCAGCTTCTGGTCATCACGAAGGGAGCGGAGCGCGTCGCGGAGGTGGCGGCGCGCTTCACCCTGGACGCCATGCCGGGCAAGCAGATGGCCATCGATGCCGACCTGAACTCCGGGCTCATCGACGACCAGGAGGCCCGGGCCCGGCGCAAGGACATTCAGAGGGAGTCCGACTTCTACGGGGCGATGGACGGAGCCTCGAAGTTCGTCAAGGGGGACGCCGTCGCCGGCCTCATCATCACGATGATCAACATCGTGGGCGGCCTCTCGATCGGCGTCTTCCAGAGGGGGATGCCCGCGGGGAAGGCCGCCGCGCTCTACAGCCTGATGACCGTCGGCGACGGCCTGGTCTCCCAGATTCCGGCCCTGCTCTTCTCCACGGCCACGGGCGTCATCGTGACGCGGGCGGCCGCGGCCTCCGACCTGGGGCAGGATATCGTGGTCGCCTTCACGAAGTACCCCCGCCCCCTCTACATCGGGTCCGGCCTCCTTTTTGCCCTGGGGATGATCCCGGGATTGCCGACGGTCCCGTTCGTCATCCTGGCCTCCCTGATGGGGGGCATGGGCTACATGGTGGCGCGGGAGGGGACGGCGCAGGAGATCGAGGGTGGGGAGGCGCGCCCCTCCGGTACGCCGCAAGCCGGAGGGGCGCCGATGCCCGGGGGGGGGCGGGGGCGGTGCGCCGCAGGCGGGGGGCGAGGGCAGTCCCGCGCCGGCTTCGCCGGAGGACGTCATGCGCCTCCTGACCGTCGATCCCATGGAGGCCGAAATAGGGTACGCGATCATCCCGCTGGTGGATCCGGCCCAGGGCGGCGACATGCTGGAACGCATCGGGACCATACGGAAGCAGATGGCCGTGGAGCTTGGCGTCGTCGTCCCCCCCATCCGCATCCGCGACAACATCCAGATAAAGCCGACGGAGTACGTCCTCAGGGTCAAGGGGGCCGAGGCCGGACGGGGCGAGCTGCTGCCGGACCACTATCTGGCGATGAACACGGGCGGGGTGGAGGAGGACCTGATCGGGATCCCGACGAAGGAGCCCGCGTTTGGGCTGCCGGCGCTCTGGATATCCCCGGACCTCAGGGACAAGGCCGAGGCCATGGGCTATACGGTCGTGGACGCGCCGTCCGTGCTGGCGACCCACCTGTCGGAGGTCATCAGGAGGAATGGGGCCGATCTTCTGACCCGTCAGGAGGTCCAGAAGCTCACGGATATGGTCAAGGAGAGCGCCCCGGCCGTCGTGGAGGAGCTCCTGGCCTCCCTGTCGCTCGGGGAGATCCAGAAGGTGCTGCAGAACCTCATCAAGGAGCAAATTCCCATTCGCGACCTCGTGACGATCTTCGAGGCCCTGGCGGATTACGGCAAGCTGTCCCGGAGCGTGGACTTCCTGACGGAGCGGGCGCGCGAGTCCCTGTCTCGGCTGATCTCGCTCAAGATCCAGGGGGAGGACGGCGTGATCACGGCAGCGACCCTCTCGCCGAACTGGGAGCAGAAGATCATGGCGAGCATGGATGGAGACCTGGCCCGGGGCTGGCAGCTGAACATGGACCCGCGCGAGGTCCAGAAGATGATCGCCGCGATCTCGCGGGCCGTGGACGACATGCTGGCGAAGGGCCATACCCCCGTGCTGCTGGTGCACCCCAACGTGAGGCTGATTGTCCGGCGCCTGATCGAGGGCTCCGTGGCAAACGTTTTTGTGGTATCGTACAATGAGATCGCTCACGGAATACAAATCAAAACGGTGGGAATGGTGGAATAGATGCGGGTTGTCAATCAGATCTCCTTCGAGGCCAAGGACGACGCGGATGCCCTGAAACTGGCGGCTGAGCGGCTGGGCAAGGACGCGGTGATCCTCTCCACGCGGGTGGTGCGCGTCGGAGGGGTCCTGGGTTTCTTCCAGCGTTCGGTCCTGATGGTGACGGCCGGCATCCTGGAGGAGGAGACCAAACCCAAAAAAGAGCCCCGCGCCAGGGATGCCCGGGACGACGACCTCGCGCGCCGTGAAAGCCTCATTGCCTTTCAGAAGCTCATGGAGTTCAAGGAGCGCTCCTCCGGAGTCGTTCCGTCCCCCCCTCCTCCACAGGCTGAGTCCGCCAGGTCGGCCTATACCGCGCTCAGGGGAGGGGTCGCGTCCTCCGCGGACGGGGACAGCGTCCAGCTCTCCTCCGAGGGGCTGGACAGCGCTCGGCGCGTCAGGCAGGAGGGGGCGCTTCCCGTCTCCGAGGCTCAGATGCTGAAGGATGAGGTCGGCGCGCTGTCGCAGCGCCTGGACACGCTGATGGAGCGCCTTGGGGTCCCAAAAACTCAGGCTCCGGGGCCCCAGCCTGCGAGGGCCGATACGGCCTTTCGTGCGGGGCTGCCCGTGTCCAGCTCGGCAGGAGGTCCGGATGCTGGGGAGGGGCAGGATATTGAGGAACGGCTGCGGGCCGCCGAGGTCGACGAGGGAATTATAGAGAAGCTGCTGGCGGATTACGGGGCCTCGGACGGGTCCCTCCCCTTCGGCGACTGGCTGGCGTCGAGGATCCCGTGCTCGGGGGACGGGGGGGGCGAGGCCGCGGGGGGCCGCAAGGTGATGTTCCTGGGGCCCACGGGCGTCGGAAAGACGACGACAATAGCCAAGCTGGCCGCGGTCCAGGCGCTTCTGGAGCATCGGAACGTCCTGCTCCTCACCAGCGATACCTATCGCATCGCTGCGGTCGATCAGCTGCGCACCTATGCTAAGATACTGGGGGTACCTCTGGAGGTGGTCTTTGGCGCGGACAGCTTCCCCTCGGTGTTGGACGAGCACCCGGAGGCTGACCTCGTACTGCTGGATACGGCGGGGCGGGCCCAGAGGGACCGCAGGAGTCTGGAGGCCTTCGAGACGCTCTACGATGCCTTCGCGCCCGACGCGGTACACCTCGTCCTCGCGGCCAACATGAAGTACAGGGACATGATGGACGTCGTGGAGCATGTCCCGGATATCCCGGTTTCCCATCTGCTCTTCACCAAGCTGGACGAGACGGTCAGTTACGGGGCCGTGTTCAGCGTGCAGCAGACCCTGGGACGTCCCGTCTCCTTCCTCACGGTCGGGCAGAACGTCCCGAACGATATCGAGACGGCGTCGGGCAGGCGAATTGCGGACCTTGTGATGTCGTCGGACCGCGGGCGGCGGATGGCATGAACCTCGCCCTGTCGGATCAGGCCGGGGACCTTCGGCGCCTGGTCGAGGCCCAGAGGCGGGAGGTCCATCAGCACCGCGGTAACGGTCCCAGGACGGTCGCGGTTCTCAGCGGCAAGGGGGGCGTGGGCAAGAGCAATCTGGCGCTTGCCCTGACCTGCGCTCTGGCCGATGGAGGGAACAGGGTCGTCCTGTTGGACGCGGATCTGGGGATGGCGAACATCGACCTTCTCTGTGGAATCGGCAGCCGGTTCAACCTGTCCCACGTCGTCGACGGCAGCAGGCGCCTCGACGAGATCGTTGTGCCCCTGGAGGAGAATGTGGAGATCCTGCCGGGGGGGTCCGGGCTGAAGGACCTGGCTGACCTGGACGATACGGAGCTCACGGGGGTCATCGACTCCCTGGGGCTGCTGGAGAACAGGGCCGACATCGTGGTTCTGGACACGGGGGCGGGAATCCATAAAGGGGTCCTGGCCTTTGCTCTGGCGGCGGATACGACGATCCTGGTCACGACGCCGGAGCCCACATCGGTCCGGGACGCCTATGGGGTTCTCAAGTCCCTGGAGGGGGCCTCGCCCGAGGGGAAGGAGCTCCTGCTCGTCGTCAACATGGCGAACAGCGGCGGCGAGGCGCGGGAGGTGGCCGGGCGTATATTGACGGCGTCCCATCAGTTTCTGGGGCGCTCGCCGGTCTATCTGGGGCACGTGCTGAGGGACGA
>NZ_CAUUWA010000072.1 GCF_963548695.1 uncultured Fretibacterium sp. | reverse complement strand
TCGAGGCGTAGGTGTCGATCTCGTGGAAGGCGTTCTGGTGCAGGAAGTCCTCGCGCAGGGACTTCGCCGTCTCCAGAACCATGCGCTCCTCCTTGGAGAGGGCGTCGATGCCCACCAGGCGCACGACCTCGCGCAGCTGGTCCTCCTCCTCGAGCAGGCTCATCGCCTCGACGCGGAGGCCGCTCCACTCGTCGTCGAACTTCTCGTCCCAGTAGGCGTCCAGGCGCTCCGTGTAGAGCGAGTAGCTGGAGAGCCAGTTGATGGCCGGGAAGTGGCGCTGATAGGCCAGGTTCGCGTCCAGTCCCCAGAACACCTTGGTGACGCGCAGCGTGTTCTGCGTGACGGGCTCGGAGAGGTCGCCGCCGGGAGGCGAGACCGCCCCGATGACGCTGATGGAGCCCTCGCGTCCGTCCTTTCCCTTGACGATGCAGCGGCCGGCGCGCTCGTAGAAGGACGCCAGACGCGTCCCGAGGTAGGCGGGGTAGCCCTCCTCGCCGGGCATCTCCTCGAGGCGGCTGGACATCTCGCGCAGGGCCTCGGCCCAGCGACTCGTGGAGTCCGCCATCAGGGCGACGGAGTAGCCCATGTCCCGGTAGTACTCGGCCAGCGTGATGGCCGTGTAGATGGAGGCCTCGCGCGCCGCGACGGGCATGTTGGAGGTGTTGGCGATGAGCGTGGTCCGCTTCATCAGCGGGTGTCCGGACTGCGGGTCCTCCAGTTCGGGGAACTCCAGGAGCACGTCCGTCATCTCGTTGCCGCGCTCGCCGCAGCCGACGTAGACGACGATCTGGGCCTGGGCCCACTTGGCGAACTGGTGCTGGATGACCGTCTTACCCGAACCGAAGGGCCCGGGCACGCAGGCCGTCCCACCCAGTGCGATGGGGAAAAAGGCGTCGACGACGCGCTGCCCCGTGCTCATTGGCACGTTGGGCGCCAGACGCCTGGCGACCGGGCGCGGCTGGCGCACGGGCCAGCGCTGGAGCATCCGGATTTCGTGCTGCGTCCCGTTGTCGTCCAGCACGGCGATGACGTCCTCGACCGTATGGTCCCCGGACTGGATGCTCTTGACCTTGCCCTTCATGCCGTTCGGCACCATGATGCGGTGCTCCACGACGATCGTCTCCTGCACGGTCCCCAGGATGTCGCCGGGCTCGACGACATCGCCGGCCTTCACGCGGGGCTCGAACGTCCACTTCTTCTTGCGGTCGATCGCGGGGACGTTGATCCCGCGCGAGATGAAATGGCTCTCCGCCGCCTGCTCGATCAGCTCGAGCGGGCGCTGGATGCCGTCATAGAATTGCTCGATGATCCCGGGCCCCAGCTCGACGCTCAGGGGCTCGCCGAGACAGACGACGGGCTCCCCGGGCATGAGGCCCGAGGTCTCCTCGTAGACCTGGACGGAGGCATTGTCCCCCTCCAGCTCCACGATCTCTCCGACCAGACCGATCTCGCCGATGTGCACCACGTCGTACATGCTGGCGCCCGTCATTCCCTTGGCGATGACCAGGGGGCCGGCGATCCGTTCTATGGTCCCTTTAACCAATCCTTCGTTGGGCACTATTATCGCCTCCGCTATGCGTTTTCCTCGAGGAACTCAAAAAAGAACTCAAAGAAAAAGAATTCAAAGTCAAGAAGGATCCCCTTCCTAATCTATTTCCTATCTGTTCTGACCGCCCTATCTGTCCGCAAAGATGTCCATGCCCACGGCCTTCTCGACGCTGTTGCGGATGGAGGCCAGGCCCGCGCCGGTGCTGCCGGAAAGCCCGGGCAGGGGCAGGACGCTGGTGGGGTAGGCGTCGTTGATCTCCTGGACCTTGTGGATGAAGTCCACGAAGAGATCCTCCTGGACGAAGACCACGGCATAGTTCTCACGGGCCAGCTTGTCGAGGGTCCGCTCGAACGTGTCCCTCTTGTCCGCCTCCAGGATGAAGGGCCTGACGCCCACGGCCTGGAAGGGGAGCACCATCTCGTAGCTGCCGATGGCCGCCATCGGCAGGGAAAGGCTATCGGACATGGCTCAACAGCCTCCTTGCAAATTCACGGTCCAGCCCGCTCGCCACGCAGACCAGCACGATGCGCAGATTTCGCGCCTCGGCCTCCTTGGTCAGCAGGTAGAGGAGGACGTTCGCCGGATCGTCCATCGAAAAACGCGCCTTTTCCAGGACTCGGACCAGGTACTCGTCCAGGGCCCTGGAGACATCCGAGAGCGTGGCCCGGAGGTCCGTCCGCTCCTGGAGGACGTCCAGCGCCGCACCGATATCGGTGTGGGAGAGGAGCTTACCCCAGGTCTCGGGGGGCTCCCCCAGCAGTCGAGCGGCGTCCTCGGGCCGGATGTTCCCGCCCGGATGGAAGAAGGAGAGCCCTCCCGCCGCGTCGACGCCCATGCGTTGAAGCCGCACGGCGCTGCGGAGGTTCTCCGCGTCGATCTTATGTCTGACCCACCCCGCGATCTCGGGCAGCCTCAGGCCCTCCGCGAGGGCGAGCATCGAGGCGAACAGATGATGGTCCAGAAGCAGCTCCACCCCCTGCGCGTCCTTCGTCTGGTCCCAATGAAGCCAGCACTGGGGGATCAGATACCCCAGACCGTAGGGCAGATGGGCGTACTCCTCGGCCTCGAGCGCCGCCGTCAGCTCCTCGGGGTCCACGGAGCCCAGGGGCGAGAGAAGCTCGTGGCGCCTGCCCTCCGGATCGCCGCCCCGAACCTTGAAGAGGCTCTTGAGGATGACCTTGACGTTGTGGTAGTCGTAGGGCATCCGAAAAAGGGTTATCAAGTCGGTGTCCGGGACGAACTGCCCCAGCTCCCTGCAGGTGGCGAGCATCTCGTCGTCGATGGCCCTGTCGAACCCCGTCTCGGCGACCTTGCCGAACCATTGGGCATAGGAGGTCTCGGCCAGGGCTTTCAACGCATCGTCGAGCGTCGGGCTCTCCATGAGCCTCGAGAGGAAGGACGCGTCCAGAAGGCGGTTCTCCATACCTCGCAGCCGGGCCACGGCATACACGTAACTCACGGCCGGCACCCCCTAGGGGAACAGCTTCTTGACGACTTCGGACTCGATGTCGGAACGGATGTCCTCCAGCAGCATGTTCCACGAGCAGTTGACGTCGACCCTGTCGTCCCTCAGCACGAAGCCGCCGGCGATGGGCAGGCGTTCGGACGAGAGCGTCAGCGATGCCTGGTTGGCGCTGTTGAACCCGTCAAGCCAAGCCTTGTCGAGGTATTTCTCGCCCTTTCCGACGAGGACGACCTCGCTTTTGGTGCGGACGGCCTTCTTCAGCAGCGCGTTCGCGAACGCCACGTACTTGTCGCGCGGCATCTCGGACATCTGGCGGAGGGACGCCGCGAAGGACTCGTTCACGAGGTCCTGGCGAACTCCCAGGTCCACCTTCTTCGCGTCGAGCCCGGCGACGATCTCCCGGCGCTTCAGGACCTCGGGCTCCTCCCTGGCAAGCCGCTCGCCGTAGGAGTCCCGGATGGCCTTGGCCTCGCCGGCCGCCTTCCTCTCGATATCCGCGACGAGGGCGTTGTTCTCCGCCTCGATCGCGCGCACCTGATCCTGAGCTTCCGCGCTTATTCTCGCTTTGATGTCGGCAAGTGACATGCGAGCCACCCGCCCTAGAGCTGGACTCCCATAAGCATCAGGATGCTCGTCAGGAGGGCCAGAACCGCATAGGTCTCGACCATGGCGGGAAGGATGATGGCCTTACCCATGGCCTCGGGCTTCTTGGAGATCATCTGGATGGAGGCCGCCGACGTCTTGCCCTGGTAGATGGCGGAGATCCAGCCGACGATGGCGATGGGCATGCAGGAGGCGAAGATCTGGAGCCCCTGGTTCCAGTTCAGGGCCACGGCCGCGCCGCCGCCGAGGAGCCCCAGCTTGTTGAGGACGAAGAAGGTAATCAGCAGGCCGTAGATGCCCTGCGTACCGGGAAGGGCCTGCAGGATAAGGCAGCTGGCGAACTTGTTGGGGTCCTCCGTCATGACGCCCGCGGCGCTTCCACCGGCGATGCCGATGCCGATGGCCGAGCCAATCCCCGACAGAGCCGCAGCCAGAGCTGCCCCGAACAAAGCCATTGTGAGTCCAAGATATTCCATAGTGTCAAGCTCTCCCTTCAAAATTTTGAAAGGCCCGAAGGACCCTCCGAAGTGTATTGCTCGAGAAGTGTATTGCTCAAATTGACGGATATCCCGCTTGAAATTCTGAAATGAAATCTCGAATGAAATCCCGCTTGAAACCTCGCGCTTGAAACTTCGAACGTTGGCCGGTCGTTTCGATTCAGGCCCCGGACGTGCAGCGGTTGTCTATCTCCACGTACTCCTGAGAGTGGGTCAGGGGCTCGTATGAGGTCCCCCCGCCCGAGTAGAACTTTCCGAAAAACTCGACGTACTGCAGACGCAGGGGATGGACGAACGCCCCAAGGATGTTGATGAGGATGCTGAAGACGTGTCCTCCCGCTATGACCACTATGGCGACGAGCCACCCCACGTAGGGGATCTCCGCCGACATGCCTCCCAGGAGGTTGATGATCATACCGATGACCGCCGAGCCGAAGCCCAGCGCTAGAAGCCGACTGTAGCTCAGGATGTCCCCCAGGTAGGAGGTGGAACCGTAGAGCGCCAGGAAGCCGGAGAGCGCCCTGGAGAGGATGCCCTTCTTCCCGCGCCCGGCGTACAGGAAGATCACGACGGCCCCTACAATCGCCATGGCCTTGCCGGGGAGGACGAAGGATTCGGGAAGCAGGCCGCCCGCGGCCGTCCCGAACACGCAGAGCCCCGTGATGAAGAGGAACCACGCGATGTTGTCCCCGGCCGCGTCGACGTACTGCCCGGCTCGGACGTTGTCGTAAGCGGCGATCAGGAGCCCGAACATCAGGTGCACGACGCCCAGCAGCAGGGAGATGCCCAGGACCTGCATCGGGTTGGTCATGGGGTCCACCAGCATCAGGGAATTTTTGAGCGGGACGAGGAATGGCAGGAAGGAGTCGATGAAGTTGCCGAAGAAGCTCCCGCTGATTACCCCGTAGACAAACGTCGATACGGCACAGAACGCGAAAAGGGTGACAAAGTCCTTGACCGACGAGGGAATACGCCGGTATTTTTTGAAAAGCCAGCCGATGACGCCCAGCATCACCAGGGCGTACCCCGCGTCCCCCAGGCACATCCCGAAGAAGATGAAGAAGAATGGGGCCAGGCAGGGCGTCGGGTCCGTGCCGCCGTAGAGGGGAGGCGAGTAGAGCGTCGTCAGGATGTTGAAGGGGCGGACGAACCGGCCGTTCTCCAGCAGTGCGGGCGGCTCGTCGCCCTCGCCCGGGTCGCTCAGGAAGAGGGCGACGTTCGGGCTGACGGCCTCGAGCCTCTTTTGAACCTGTGCGGCGTCCCGTGCCGGCACCCAGAAAAGGGTCCTCAGGGTGCGGTCGGTCTCGTCACTCTCGCCCTGCGCACGATAGCGCCCGGCGAGGCTGTTCCAGTAGTCCGAGAGCTTCTGGACCACGGGCATCCACTTCTCGGCCAGGGCATCCAGCTCGTCCGAGATGCCGCCCTCCCGGCCCTCGACCTCGGCGAGCTTCGCGGCGAGCGCCGCGGTCTCCTCCTGCACGGAGCCCTTGATGGAGGCGGGAATGTCGAAGAGCGACATCCCGTTGCGGGTGCAGGCCTCCAGGACCTTTGTCCCAAGGTCGCGGGAGAAGAGCACGACGGCCTGGACCTCCCTGGCGGCCGCTGCGCCCCCGGGGAGAAAGACCTCCGTATCCCTGGCGAACTCCGCCAGGGCGCTCTTGAAGGCGCCGAATTGTTCCGCCTTTACCGTGCCGGCGACGCCGCGCACGGTTCGCGTCCCCTCCGTCAGGACGGAGAGGGGAAGGGGAAAGAAGCTCAGGGAGGATACCAACGCCTGATTTGCGTTGATCTGCGTCGCCTCCAGCTTCAGCTCGTTGATCTCGTGTTCCTTCCGGCGGACGGCCGCAGCCGCCTCCGCCAGATCCGTTTCGCGCGCAAGCTGGTCCAGGTTGGCCATGGAGACGATCGGACGCTCTCCCAGCAGGCGGTCCATGGAGGGGATCGGATCCCTGTAGCGTCCCGACAGCGTGCGCATCAGGTAACGGACGTCGGAGAGCCGTTCCTCGCTCTCCGATAGCCGGGCCTCGATCTCCGCCGGGCGGGCCGCCCGTTCGGGGTCCCCGATGACCTGGCAGACGCCGCTGTCCTGGAGGACGGCGGCTATCTCCTCGCGAACGGATTTGTGATAGTAAAGCTCCGCTTTCTTGAGCTTAGCCACGCCCATACTTACCCATCACCTCTTCCGTTATCCACGAGGCCACGCCCGCGACCTTCCCCTTGTGCTCCGCCTGGAAGGCCCTGGCCTCCGCCTCTCGGGCGCTTACGATGGCCCTCGCCCTGCCCTCGGCGCTCTCCTCCGCCGCCTGGATGCTCTCGCGGAACTGCCGCGCCGCCGACTGGCGAGCCTCCTTGACGGTGTTCTCCGCCTCGGTCTGAGCCTGGTTCAACCTCCGGACTGCAGCCGCCTTCGCCTCCCGGACGCTTGCCGCCGCCTTGTCCTCTGCCGCCTTGATCTCGTCTATCAGGTTTTTCTCCGCCACTCAAGTTCACCTCCTCCCGAAAGATACTGGTTCCATCCAAGATACGGGAGGGGGATGTCCTTCTCCCTCCGTCGTGCAACCGTCCTCCCACCGTGGCCTTTCCCGAAAGACATGCCGCGTCGGAGAGACAAAAAAACAGTGCCTCTGTCGCGCCGTCCGGCCGAAAACGCCGGGAAGACGGACAGATACACGCTCATCATTATAAGCGATAATCAGGAGTTTTGTTAAGGAAATGCAGAATAAAACAAAAATGCATATTTTACCAGGAGTCAATATGCAAAACTCTATATAGGACGAATACAGGACAAATAATCAGGATAAAAAAAGAGGCTGCCGCAGCGGGCGCCCCCTCTTTCTCCAGAACCGGTTTTCCAGCAAAGCACCAGAAGCCTCTTCGCGTCCAGCGAAGATCAGGCGCCGAGGCTTTTGATGCGAAGGGCCATCATCTTCTTGCGCCGCGTCGCCGTGTTGCGGTGCATGACGCCCTTGACCACTGCCTTGTCGATGACGCTCTGCGCCATGTCGAAGCTGCTGGCCGCCGCCTCGCCGTCCTTCGCCTCGACGGCCTCGAGGACCTTCTTCACGGCGTTCCTGCACCGCGTCGTCCAGTACCGATTGTAGATGCGATTGCGCTCGGCGATGCGGACACGCCTCTTGGCCGACTGTTTGTTGGGCATTTCCAGGTCACCTCCTCACTGAAAAACTGAAAGCCGGAAATCCTCATCCTTGGCGTCGTCTCCGCCAAACTCGGACTCGTGGCAAACCATAGCCAGGGCATTGTAACATTCTGTATAATGGAAGCGCAAGATGTCCGCTCCAAAACAAGACGGAGGATGGGCCTCCGGCCCGGCCCGGCCCGTTATCGTGTATCGGGAGGAATTATATCACGGACTCCACGCTCGAAAAATTTTATTCCCCGTCCGGTCCCCTGTCGCATATGCCGGGGTATGAGTTCCGCCCGCAGCAGCTCGAACTGGCCCTGGCCGTCCAGGAGTTCCTTCGCTCCCCCTTGGAGAGGACCTTTGCGGCCGAGGCCCCCCCTGGGGTGGGCAAGACCTTCGCGCTCCTCGTCCCCGCCCTCCGGGAGGCCGCGGGGGAGCGGCGTATCCTGTTCCTGACGGCCGGGATCGCGCTTCAGGAACAGCTGATCGGCAAGGACCTCCCGCGTCTGGCGGGACTCCTGGGTCGGGACTTCAGCTTCGGGCTCCTGAAGGGGCGCTCCCATTACGCCTGTCTCCGCAAGGGGGCGGCCCTTCTCTCTCCAGGCGCCACGGACGCCTCCCCATCGCTCTTTTCGGAGCCCGACGGCGCTTTGTCCGACATCCCGACATGGCTGGCGGAGACGGAGACCGGAGACCTCTCCGAGCTGAACGCCGGGGGGGACCATCCCGTGCTGGCCCGGCTGACGGCGGGGGGGCGGGGCTGCATCGGGACGAGCTGTCCCTACCGGAGCCGCTGCTTCGTCATCCGGGCCTATCGGAGCGCTCAGGACTGGGACGTCGTGGTCGCCAACTATCACCTCTTTTTCTCGCACATCCTCGAGGGGGGCGGGGCCTTCCCCGTGCGCTACGACTGGCTGATCTGCGACGAGGCGCATCGGATGCCGGACGTGGCGCGGAGCGCCTCGGCCATACGCGCCGGCGCGGATGGTTTGGCCTCCATCCTGAGCCCCCGCGTCATCCAGGGGTTTGACGCCCTGCTGCGCACCCATTCCGTCGAGCCCTCCGCGGTGAGGGAGGAGGCCGGGCGTTGCCGCTCGGCGCTGAGGGTGCTCTTCGACGCGGTCCGGCTGCGGATGCCCCGGGACGGGGGTCTCTCGTCCTGCGACCCGGACCTGCTGCGCCTCGGCAGGGCCCTGACGGACGGCCTGGACCGGGAGCTTCACGCCCTGCGGGGGATCGAGGACCGCTTCATGGCCGGGGACTTTGCCAACCCGTCCGCCCTTGCCGAGGGAGCGGAGCTGATGAACTGGATTGACGAGGTTCGCTCCTTCAAGAAGTCCCTGCTCTGGTGCCTGGAGGTCGGCCGTTTTCCCGGCTGGGCCTACTGGGGGGATGGGGAGTCCCTGACGAGCATGCCGGTCGCCGCGGCGGAGATCGTGCGGGACGTCCTGGAGCGGGAGGACCCCGAGAAGATCGTGCTGAGCTCGGCCACGCTGACGCTGTCCGGCGATTTCTCGTTCTGGTCCGGGGAGTCGGGGATAACCCCGGACCGGACCCTGGCGGTCCCCTCCCCCTTCGACTTCGCCCGGCAGATGGAGATATGGGTTGTGGACGTCGGCCTGCCCGTCGGGGGCAAGGGGTACGACGACACGATGTGCCGCGTCATGAAGAAACTGTGCGACGAAAACGGGGGCCGGACGCTCGTCCTCCTGTCCTCCCTGAGGCTCCTCAGGGCCTTTGCGCGGAGGATGCGGGAGGGGGAGGGCGGCTATGCGGTGCTGGTCCAGGGCGAGCTGCCCCAGAGGGAGCTCCTCGCGCGATTCCGTGAGGACGAGACGTCCGTCCTCATAGGGAGCGTGTCCTTCCGCGAGGGCGTGGACGTCCCGGGGGAGGGGCTGACCCAGGTGATCGTGGACCGCATCCCCTTTCCCCATCCGGGAGACCCGCTGGTGCGGGCGCGCAACGAGCTGGAGGAGGGGAAGGGCTTCGTTCGGGTCACGCTTCCCAACGCGCGGATGTTCCTGCGTCAGGCCGTCGGGCGCCTGATCCGCAGCTCGTCCGACCACGGCAGGGTGGTTCTTCTGGACGGCCGCGCCGTGGAGCGCCGGGACTGGCGGGTGCTGGAGGCCCTTCCCTCCTGCCGGTGCACCCGGATGTCCCTGAGGGAGGGAAACGGCTCCCCGGTCCGGGAGCACTGATATCGGGATGGGGAAATCGGGGATGGCGAAAAAAGATGGTGGGAAAAGGTGGTGAAAAAACATGAGGAGAAGGGGCGATACGCTCGTGGAGGTGCTGGTGGCCCTGCTCGTCCTGACGCTGGTCCTGCCGCCCCTCTTCTCCGCGTTCGGGGTTGGGGTCCTGGCACCCGTGAGCATGAAAGCCGCCGACGACCGCCTCTATGGGGCGGAGTGGTGGTTCAACCACCTGAGGCGACCGGTGCGTTCCGCCGCCCTCGACGCCATGCCCCGCAGCCTTCCCGGGGGAGATGCCACCTTTTCCTGGACCTCTCGGACGGGGAGGGGTGGGGAGGTTCGGGTGACGCTCGAGGTCCGGTCCGGCCTGTCGGGCTCGGCGTTGGTCGTGACGAGGGTATTTTGACCGGGCGGGGCCGGGGCTTTCTGCTCGTCGAGGTGCTGACGGCGCTGGTGGTGGGCTCGGTCGTGGGGGCCATTGTCCTCGCGGCGGGGCGGTGGTTCGTCCTGTCCTCCGAGCGGGTGTCCCGGCTCCTCCTGGCGCGGGACCGGGGGGAGCGCGTCCTGTCGTATCTTGAGCCGCGGGTGCTCCACGCGGGGCTTGGGCTGTCCTCGTGCCGCACGGGCTCGCTTTTGCGGCGGGCCTTCGGGTACGGCTCCTCCGGCGCCCCGCTGGTCGCGACCTGGACGGACCGGAGCCGCCCTCTCCAGGTTTATAAGACGTTGGGCGGGGCTTCGCCCGAGCCTGCCGGGGACGAGGGCGGGGTGTTCCGTGGGAGCGGGCTCTGCCTCCTGTATGCGGTTCCGTCCGGTATCGTGTTGGGGACCGCTGGGGGAGGTCCCGTCTCCCTGGACCCCGGGGAGGGGGCGAGGTTCTCCGTCCTTTCCGGCAGCCTGGGGGATTGGGGAAGCACAGCTTCGGCCGTTGGACGTTCGCGCGACCTCAGGAGCTGGGTTTCCCTGCCCTTGACGGGGTATCCTTTTTTCATCGAGGGGCATTCGGGGGCGGAGGTGTCCCTGGAGCTGGCGGCCGGGGTTCCGGGGCCCGTCGAGGTTCCACCCATAAACGATCTGTTCCTGATGCGCGGGGAGCGCTTTGGCGTGATAAACGGGACGCTCTGCTTCCAGGAGCTGCGGACTGCATGGTATCCGCCCTACTTTCAACCGCTCGAGGACGGGGTGCTGGCCCTCTGGTTCGAGTGGCGGCCGGCTTTGAAATGCCTCGACCTGTGGGTTCTGACCTCGGGGGGCCCCGCCGTCTTCGGTCCCGTCCCCAGGCCGCCGTCGTGGCCCGGAGAAGCCCCGTGGAGGTCGGTCTTTTCGCGCCACGAGCTGCACGTCTCCCGGGCATCCTGGAGGGCCGAGAACTTATGAGGCGGCGCAAGGGCCTCGCCTTGGCTGGGGTGGTGGTTCTCTGCCTGATGGCGGGCTCGCTCCTGACGTGGCTGTTCCTGAGCCTCTCATGGTCCCAGGAGTCCCTGATGGCGGCGATGAGACGCTCGGAGGAGCGGGCGGCCCTGTCGTCGCAGATCGAGGTCTGCCGCCGCTGGGTCCGCGCGCAGCTGGCCGCCGGAAAGCCGCCTCGGGTGGCACCGGAGCACGTCACCGGCGACCCCGGATCCCGGAAGGTCTTCGAGGACCGAACCCCGGAGGGAGCGATTGCCGAGGTCTACGACCTCGAACCGCCGCCCTCCGGCCCCGGCACG
>NZ_CAUUWA010000071.1 GCF_963548695.1 uncultured Fretibacterium sp. | reverse complement strand
ACGCATGGCGGAGCTCCCCGTCAGGGAGAGGGCGGACTTCCTCGTCGGGACGGCCGTTCCCCTGATGGATTCCATCCGAAAGCGTTGCGACGCCGCCGAGGTGAACATTGCCGCCGACATCTGGCCCTATCCCATATCGCGCAACCTGCTGTCGCTGTCGGTGTAGCTCTTGCCCCGCTAGAGCCTCTGGGACCTTGGTAGTGTATACTTTTTCCTTGGCGTTGTCTCTTCGCTCGATTGGCGAAGGAATAGGAGTTTATGGAATAAGGGTTCACGGAAGGGGGCCGAATCGATATGACTCAGGACGATCTCTCTCACGCGAGGGAAAAACACCAGGGACGGCAAAACACGAAGTGCCCTTCGGAGAACGGTTCAGGGCGTTGTCCTTTATGGTGGAGTAGGGGGCCGCTATGTTCAGGGAGATAGCCGTTACGGACATCGCTGGAATACGCGTGGGCCATGCACAGGATGTGGAGGCGGGCACGGGGTGCACCGTCCTGACCTACGAGGCCGGCGCCGTCGCAGGGGTGGACGTTCGGGGTGGCGCCCCGGCGACGCGCGAGACGGATCTTCTGAACCCCGTCAACATGGTGGAGAAAATCCATGCGGTGGTCCTGAGCGGAGGCAGCGCCTTCGGACTCGACGCGGCGTCCGGGGTAGTGGCCTGTCTGGAGGAGCGCGGCGTCGGGTTCGACGTCCAGGTTGCGCGCGTCCCCATCGTCTGTGGGGCGTCGCTGTTCGATCTTCCAGTCGGGAGCCCGAAGGTTCGCCCCGACAGGGATATGGGGTACACGGCCTGCCGCAACGCCGCGGCCCTGCCGCCGGCACAAGGCAACGTAGGAGCCGGAACCGGGGCCTCCGTGGGCAAGCTGTTCGGCACGGGGCGATCCATGAAGGGTGGTTTCGGCCATTACGGATTGGAGGTGGAAGCTATTCGGGTGGCGAGCGTCGTTGCGGTCAACTGTCTGGGGGATGTGCTGGAGCCCGACACGGGGACGGCCCTTGCAGGGCTCTTGGACGAGGGGCTCGGGACGATCCTGAACACGGAGGCCGAAATGTGCCGCCGTTATGCGGAGACGGGGTGTCTCTTCGGCGGCAACACGACGATCGGAGTGGTGGTGACTAACGGTCGCCTCTCGAAGCCGCAGGCTGCCAAGGCCGCCTCGATGGCGCACGACGGTTTTGCTCGTGCGATGCGCCCCGCGCACTCGATGTGGGACGGGGACACGATCTTCCTTCTCGCCACAGGCGAGGTGAAGGTGGACGTCAACGTCGTCGGCATCCTCGGCGCGCGGACTATGGCCCGCGCCATCGCCAATGCCGTTCTGCACGCGGAGCCTGTCTACGGGCTGCCTGCTGCGCGGTCTCTGAAGGAGCGGAGAAATTTGAAGGAGAAAAGGTTTTAGAGAGAAGGTTCGGGGACGAAGCGGGGCCGGAGTCCGCAAAAGACTCCGGCCCCGCTGAGACTTCCCTGCTTTATATCGCGGAAGATACCTGGGTTGAAAGGGCATGAATGCCCTGATATTCCGTTATAAAAGATGGCCCGAGAGCCGGGTGAAGCCTTTCCTGACCATTCCGTCGGCTAGCAATAAATCCTTCGTACCGCGCCGCCCCTCCGGGGACCCCTGAGGAAAAGCGCCTCGTTGGCGAGAGACCCGTCATTCCGATACCGCGCAGGGATGAACGAGCCGTCCGCGGTCAGCCACAACGGCTTTCCGTCGGAGTACACCAGCTTTGTTGCTCCATATTCCATTTTTTCACCTCCATTCCCATCCTCCTTTTTTTAAGGATTCCATCGTGAAAAAATTATTATACGCCATTCGTCGAAAAATATCAAATTTCTCTCACCCTTCAAATGGCAGCCTGTACCGTCCCGCCGTTCCCCTCCGGCGTCAGTGCTTGTCCCCGTATCCGCGCCCCCCGCGCTCGAGGAGGGGCTCCCTGCGCCTCTCAATAAATTTTTATTGATTTTTCATTGGTATTTCCCCCAAGTTTCAATCCTGATATAATACGCGGAATTAAATCGCTCGATGGGGGTGTTTCGATGCTTTACAGGACGATTCCGGCCGTCGGAGAGGAGCTCTCGATCCTGGGCTTCGGGTGTATGCGCCTGCCCGTAACCGCCGGGGGAGGAATCGACGAGCCCGCAGCCGAGCGGCTGATGCGCGCCGCCTTCGACGGAGGCATCAATTATTTCGACACCGCCTGGCCCTATCACGAGGGCAAGTGCGAGGAGTTCGTCGGCCGCGCCATCAAGGGGTACCGGGACAGGATCACGCTGGTGACGAAGCTCCCCGTATGGCTGGTGCACGAACCGAAGGACATGGACGATTTTCTGGAGAAACAGCTGGGTTTTCTGCGCACGGACCATGTGGACCTCTATCTGCTCCACTCCCTGAGTGCGGCCCGCTGGCGGAAGATGACGGAGATGGGCGCGCTCGAGTTCATGGAACGGGCCAAAGCCTCGGGAAAGATACGGCACATCGCCTTTTCCTTCCACGACGGCCTCGATACCTTCCGAACGATTCTGGACGCGTACCCCTGGGACATGTGCCAGATCCAATACAACCTTCTGGACCGGAACTTCCAGGCGGGGACGGAGGGCTTGGAGTACGCCGCCGCAAAGGGAATCGGCGTCGTGGTGATGGAGCCGCTGAAGGGCGGAAACATCAGCCTGCCCGTCCCCGAGTCGCTCCGGGACGAGGCCCGGGAGGCCGGGTACGCCTCCCCCAACCTCGCGGACCTGGGGCTGCGCTGGGTCTGGGACCATCCCGGGGTATCCGTGGTGTTGAGCGGCATGACCACGCCGGAGCAGCTTTCCCAGAACCTGGCAAGCGCCGATCGGGGACGGCCGGGCGGGCTTTCCGATGCGGAGCGCCGTTTCGCGGACCGGGTGTGGAAATTTTTCTCCGACCGCATGAGGGTACCCTGCACGGCCTGCGCCTACTGCAAGCCCTGCCCGCAGGGCGTGGACATTCCCCAGTGCTTCACCAACCTGAACACTGCGGCGATATCCGGCAACTGGGAGATCCAGGGACGAAACTATCGCTACATCCTGGCCCCGGATCGGGACGGCAAGCGCGCATCGGCCTGCGTCAGCTGCGGGGCCTGCGTGCCAAAGTGCCCCCAGGGCATACCGATACCGGAGAAGCTCCGGGAGGTGGCAGAGGCTTTCGAGCCGGCAGAATGACCTGTCCGGGGCTGCGGGCCCCATGGTTTGGGGATTCATCATTATCCAGCTGAAAAAATCCGACTGAAAAACTGAAAAGGGGATGCGGCAGATGGAGGAGAGACGCAACAGAGAATCGTTGGGGAGCCGGATGGGGTTCATCTTCCTGTCGGCGGGGTGCGCCAATAGGATTGGGAAACGTGTGGCGCTTCCCCTATATCACGGGGCGATACGGCGGCGCTGCCTTCGTTCTGCTCTACCTGCTCTTCCTGGTCCTTCTGGCGATGCCCATCATGGTCATGGAGTTCGCGGTCGGAAGGGCCTCGCGGCAGGCCGTGGCGGGTTCCTTCAAGGTGCTCGAGCCCAAGGGGGGCCGATGGTCGATCTTCGGCTATCTCGCGATGGCCGGGAACTATATCCTGATGATGTTCTACACCACGGTGACGGGCTGGATGCTGGCCTACACCTGGTATGCCGCGGCGGGCAGCCTGGAGGCGCTCTCGCCCGAGGCGATCGGAGCGTATTTTGGGGCCATGCTGGGCGATCCCTGGACCTTGAGCTTCTGGCTCCTCCTGACGGTCCTGATCGGGTCGGCCATCTGCTACATCGGCCTCCAGGCGGGCGTCGAGCGCATCACCAAGATCATGATGTGCGGGCTCCTGATCATCATGGTCGCCCTGGCCGTCCGGTCCGTGACCCTGCCCGGGGCGGAGAGGGGCCTGGACTTCTACCTGAAGCCGAATTTTGAAAACCTCGTGGCGAACGGGCTTTGGAACAGCGTCTACGCCGCCATGGGGCAGGCGTTCTTTACCCTCAGCCTGGGCATCGGCAGCATGGCGATCTTCGGCAGCTACATCGGACGCGACCGCTCTCTGACGGGCGAATCGGTCATCATCACGACGCTCGATACCCTTGTCGCCATCACGGCGGGCCTGATCATCTTCCCGGCCTGCTTCGCCTACGGCGTCAGCCCGGACGCCGGGCCGGGGCTGATCTTCGTGACGCTGCCCAACATGTTCAACCACATGCCGCAGGGCCGTCTCTGGAGCGCCCTGTTCTTCCTGTTCATGAGCTTCGCGGCCATGTCCACGGTCGTCGCGGTGTTCGAGCACCTCATCGCCAACTCCATGGACCTGCTGGGCTGGAGCCGGAAGAAGGCCAGTACGTTCAACTTCTTCGCCATCTTCATCCTCTCCCTGCCCTGCGTCCTGGGCTTCAACGTCTGGTCGCACGTCGCGCCCCTGGGGAAGGGGACGATCATCCTGGACCTGGAGGACTTCATCGTCAGCAACAACCTGCTGCCCCTGGGCTCCATCGTGTACCTGCTGTTCTGCACCACGCGCTATGGCTGGGGATGGGACAACTTCATCGCCGAGGCCGACGCGGGGCACGGCCTCAAGTTCCCCCATGCGCTGCGCGGCTATCTGGTCTACGTGGTGCCGGCGATCATGCTCGTGATCTTCGCGTTCGGCTATTACGAGAAATTTTTCAATTTCAAATAGGCGGAGAAAATCCACTCACCGAAAGGACTCGGGGGCGGACTGCGTCGTCCGTCCCCATTTTTGTCTTATTCGTCTCGATGGAGGACGGCCCAGGGAGTATGATAGTTGCAGGGGCGGATACGTAAGGCAAGAGCGAAGAATTTGTCACGATGGGGGGGTTGCGGGTGGAACGTTCGGTACGGTCGGGGTCCTCGCAATCGAGGTATTCTCAATCAAGATCTTCTCAATCAAGATCTTCTCAAGCGAGATCTTCTCAAGCAAGGGCTTCTCAATCAAGCTCTTCTCGAGCGAATCCTACGGGGGAAAGGCTGCGGCTCGAGATTGCGGGGTTGTCGAGCGACGGAAGCGGCATCGCCCGCACGGACTGCGGGGTGGTGTTCGTGGCGGGGGCGCTGCCGGGGGAGCTCGTGGAGGCGGAACTGGTGAAGCGCCGCAAGGATTTCGCCCTCGCGCGGACCGTGTCCGTGGTGCGTCCGTTGCCGGGGCGCACCGCCCCGCGATGTTCCGCCTTCGGTCAGTGCGGGGGCTGCCAGCTCCAGCATGCGGACTACCCGCTCCAGCTCTCCCTCAAGGCGGGGTTCGTCCGGGACGCCATGACGCGCCTCGGAGGCTTCGCCCCGGAGCTCTTCGAGCGGCTCGAGTGCGTGCCCTCTCCCCTGCCCTGGGGATACCGCAACAAGGCCTCCTTTCCCGTGCAGTCCCTTCGGGGCCGGATCGTCACAGGGTTCTATCACGCGGGCAGCCATCGGCTGATTCCGATCAAGACCTGCCCCGTCAACGCCGCCCCCCTGAACGCGCTCTATGGGGCTGTTCTGAAGGGCCTGCCCTCCCTGCCCTTCGGCGGCTACGACGAGGCGACCCACGAGGGCAAGTTGCGGCACCTCGTGATGCGCTCCGGGTTCCATACCGGCCAGACGCTGCTCTCCTTCGTCCTCAACGGACGGCTCGCGGCCAAAGGCATAAAGGCGCTGGTCGCCGTGGGGGCGGCGGGCCGCCCCTCCACCCTGACGCTGAACCACAACTCCAGGCCGGGAAACGTCATCCTGGGGATGCATACCGAGCCCCTGATCGGGTCCGGCCGGATCGCAGAGCGGCTGGACGAATGGACGCTCGAGTTCGACACCACGTCCTTCTTCCAGGTCAACACGGGACAGGCGGAACAGCTCTTTCGGTACGCGGCCGAGCAGGTGCGGGGGACGGACGTGCTGGAGCTCTACAGCGGCGTGGGGTCCCTGACCTGTTTCCTGGCGTCACGGGCCTGCGGGGCGCGCGTGACGGCGGTGGAGGAGTGGCGCAGCGCCGTCGCGATGGCGGAGCGGAACATGAAAAACAACGGCCTGGAGGCGCGCCTCCTCTGCGCCCCCGCCGAGGAGGCGGTGGGGGACCTTCGCGGCTCCTACGGCACCGTGGTCGTCGACCCGCCCAGAGACGGCTGCGACCGTGCGGTCCTGGAGGCGATCCACGCCTTCCGGGCGCCGCGGGTCGTCTACGTCTCCTGCAATCCCGCGACCCTGGCCCGCGACGCGCGGATACTGGCCGGGCACGGCTACCGCCTGACCTCCATCCGTTCCTTCGACATGTTCCCCCAGACGGTGCACGTGGAGACCGTCGCGGTGCTGGAACGCTGACAACTCCATATCTTTATGATAGAGTCCGTCAGCGGAAAGAAAATGAATGAAAGAAGATGGATATCATCATGAACTATACGGAAATAAACGCGAAAACCATAGATCAATGGGTGGACAAGGGGTGGGAATGGGGGAAATACGTCAGCCACGACGAATATCTCGAAGCGGCTCGCGGCCGTTGGAACGTGAAGCTTACGCCCGTAAAGACGGTTCCGCACGAATGGTTTGGGGAGCTCAACAAGCAAAAGGTTCTGGGCCTGGCCAGCGGCGGAGGCCAACAGATGCCGATTTTCACGGCCTTGGGCGCGGAGTGCTCGGTCCTGGACTATTCGGAGAAGCAGTTGGACAACGAGAGGATCGTGGCCGAACGGGAGGGGTATGCCATCGCGCTTATCCATGCCGATATGACGAGGAAGTTTCCGTTCGAGGATGATTTTTTCGATCTGATCTTTTATCCGGTCTCGAATTGTTATGTCGAGGACGTAAAGCCCATCTGGCGGGAATGCTATCGGGTGCTGAAGGCCGGCGGCGTGTTGATGTCGGGATTGGATATCGGCATCAATTACGCGTTCGACGAGAACGAGACCATGCTTGTCAACGTGCTGCCGTTCAATCCGATAAAGCATCCGGGCCACCTGGAACAAATGCAGAAAAGCAACGGCGGCATACAGTTTTCACACACCCTGGAGGAGCAGATCAACGGGCAGCTGGAAGCCGGATTCACCTTGACCCATCTGTACGACGATACGAACGGTTCGGGGAACCTGCGCGACCACAACATTACCTCATACATTGCAACCAGAAGCGTGAAGGGGAAATCAAATTATATCCAAGACGGGGTCTTGTCAGACGAGCGGTGAGTTTCCTGCAGGGGCAAGAAGGCGGCAGCGAGGTAATATGGAGTGAACAAGGATTCATTTGACAAAGATCCGTTTAAGGAATATATCAGGGAGTCCGAACCGGCAAAGCGGGACAAGGGGTATGCCTGGCATACGGGCATTGGCCTGCAGGCGGTCGATGGGCTCAAGACATCGGACTATCTGGTGCGTACTGCGGTCCGGAATATTGAAGGCGAGATATCCTTTGAAGAGGCAAATGCGCTTTTGCAGGCTTATTACGAGGAGAATCCCACTCGCGATGCGGAAGACCGCACCGAGGAGGCCGACAAGGTTTCAGCCCGAATCGCAGCGCTCCTGTCCGAGCGGGCTTTCAGCTTTACTCCGAACGAGTATCTTTCCATTCACCGGAAGCTGTTTTCCGGCATCTATCCTCATGCGGGACGCATCCGCGATTATAACATCACGAAAAAGGAATGGGTGCTGGATGGGGCGACCGTGCTCTACGGCAGCGCAGCAGAGCTGCGGGCGACTCTGGACTACGATCTTTCCAAGGAGAAGAACTTTTCCTACCGGAATCTCTCGATGGATGAGATCATTCACCACCTTGCGGTGTTCGTATCCGGACTGTGGCAGATCCACGTGTTCGGCGAGGGCAATACCAGAACGACAGCGGTATTCTTTATCAAATACCTCCGCACGCTGGGCTTCGACGTAACAAACGACATTTTTGCCGAGAACGCGTGGTACTTTCGGAACTCACTGGTCAGGGCAAATTACAACGACCTGAAAAACGGCATTTATGAAACGACGGAATACCTCGAGGGCTTTCTGCGCAATCTTCTGCTGGACGAGAACCATCCGCTTCATAACCGGGCATTGCACATCGGAGGAGTCTTCGAAGCGCCGGAAAAAGTGAACATTGGGGGGGCAGAAAGCGAACATTGGAACGGGAAAAGCGAACATCAAGGATAAGTTCACCCCCAGGACAGCCGCTCATGTTCGGAAGCTGCTGGCGGCATTCGGCTCCCGGACCGTCTTTGGCAGGGCGGATGTTCAGAGCGCGCTTGGATTGAAGCCGACGAGAAGCTCCGCGCTGCTTCAGGAAATGGCGGGGTGCGGAGTCATCGAGCCGGTGTCCGGACGCGGAAAAGGAAAGTACCGGTTTCGGCGGCCGGAAGGATAACTTGCCGTCCGGACGAACGGCAAGTTATCCTTCCGTGAGGATTTCGATTTTTGAAAACATCCTGCTCAGGTTGTGTTCATCGAACGGCAGATACTCCGCTACGGTAAATCCAACCACGTCGGCGCTCGCCTGAATGCACTGCAGCACGTCGGACAGCTTCTCCATCGTCATTTTGCCGCTGCCGCTGCCGTCCCCCACCAACTCCCTGTTCGCGAAGTAGGTTGAATGGAACAGCCCCGCGTCCAGCACATCGATATCGAGATGGATCAGGACGTGGTCGAACCTGGAGGTAAAAGCTTTTATCTCATCATCGGATACAAATTCTTCCGTCTGGATTTTATAACCGACGTTTCTCTCCCTCAGAAACTTTTCCTGATAACCGTGTATCTCCTGAAGACCGACATAGAGTATCTCATGGGCCTCAAACTTTTTGTTCTTCATCAAGTCCGTGAGCGAGGTGCCCTCCTCCCCCATCAGAGAGCCCAGCACGTAGGCATGGGCATTCGGATAACCGTCCCTTACCGTCGAGACATCCGGATGGGCATCGATCCATACGATTCCAAGGCTTTCATAAAGGCCGTGCAAGTAGTCGAACGGCGCCTGAGACACGATGCAGTTTCCGCCGATCGTAACGACTTTATCGGGCCTTACGCGCTCAAGGATATGCATCGCGTCTTCAATGCCGGCCCTCACCTCTTCCTTTGCATAGATGCCGTCGGTTACCTCATACTTCTTCCCGGCCGGAGGAGCGATGTTGACCTTATAGAGCGCCTGATTCCCGTTCTGCGGCAGGATATGCTGAAGCAGGAGGGCCCCGAAATAATACGTCTCCAGACCTCCGCTTACAAAATCAGGATAGAGCAACCGTATCGTCCTCACCCGTCTGCCTCCCTTCGGTTCCCATTTGTCTTCCGAACCGTTTTTTTGTATTATACCCTCATTCCAGGGACGAAGGAGGAACGATCATGCTGTTTCTGGGGTACCCCAGGTGCGGAACCTGCCGAAAGGCCAGGGAATGGCTGGATGCGAAAAATTTAAGCTATACGTTCCGGGACATCGTCCGGGAGCCCCCGACGGTCCCGGAGCTGAAGGAATGGCAAAAGCGAAGCGCCCTGCCCCTGAAGCGCTTTTTCAACACGAGCGGCATGAACTACCGCGCTCTGGGGCTCAAGGACAAGCTGCCGGGGATGGACGAGGAGGAGGCCCTGGAACTGCTGGCATCCGATGGAATGCTCGTGAAACGCCCCCTGCTGGTAACGGAGGAGGTCGTACTGATCGGGTTCCGCGAGACGGCTTGGGCGGAGGTCCTGCTCCAGGAAAACTCCTATATGACGGCTGCCGGTGCCCGCCGCATCTAAAAGCCGCAGCCATAAGCCCGGCGCACTGGGGCCCGTATCCCCCACATGATGGGCAGATGAGCATTCGGGAGGAAGAAAAATTTCCATCAGCTTCCTGCGCGATCAGCAAACGGCATTTCCTTCATCATCGAGGAAGGAGGAAAGTCTGTGGTTACGGTCAGCTCTTATGTCCCTGCTCCTGTAAGGAGAATCGGCTTCCTCAAGGGCATGATCCAGGTACCTGACGATTTCGACACGATGGGCAGGGCGGAAACACAAGACCTCTTTGGCTCCAGGCCAAGTGCGAAGGCATTCCTCTCGTGACAGGCGACGAGGTCTTGAAGAGGTATCCGGGACCCACCCTTTTTGTGGAACACCGAACCTGAGCCAAATCCCTGGTCTCACCCGAAAAGAAAACCGTAGACAGTCCCAGATGTCCAATGGGAAAAAAGGAGTTTCAATTTTGAGGGAATCGATTGTTCGTCACACTGCTTGCTGCCCTGTTCCTCAAACGATGAGCGGCATACGGAAGCTCTGGGACGAACCGCTCTGCCGCGCCCTCCGGCGCCGGATCGGCCGGGTCCTTGGGCGCTATCGCATGATTGCGGATGGGGACCGGATCGTCGTGGGGCTCTCGGGCGGAAAGGACAGCCTGCTGCTGCTGCACGCGTTGTCCGACCTCCGACGCCGCAGCCCCGTGCGTTTCGACCTGGCCGCCTGCACCGTCGCTCTGACGAGGATGGACGTCTCGCACCTGCGGGAATACTGCACCGCGCGGAATGTGCCCTACACGGCCCTCGAGCATCCCATCATGGAGATCATCGAGAGCCGCGCCGAGCGCTCGCCGTGCAGCTTCTGCGCCAACATGCGGCGCGGTCTGCTGAGCACCTGGGCGCACGATAACGGCTTCAATCGGCTGGCGCTGGGACACAGTCTGGACGATGCGGTGGAGACCTTCTTCCTGAACCTTCTCCGGGCCGGACGGGCACGCAGTTTCCAGCCGACGGCCCACATGACGAGGTCGAACGTCACGGTCATCCGGCCCCTGATCGCCTCTCCCGAGGCGGCGATCATCGACGAGGTGAAGCGGCTGGGGCTTCCGGTCCTGGAGACGGTCTGTCCCTTCGCGGGCGGTACGGAGCGCCAGCGCGTGAAGGACCTTCTGGAGGCCCTGCGCCGCGATGTTCCAGACCTGTTCGCGAACGTCGTCAACGCCATGGAGAATCTGTCGGATGCCGACCGCTGGACTGCGGTGGATGCACCTTAAAAATTAAAGCTCTCCGTCCAGGACGGAGAGCTCTTTTGTAGGTTTCTGAAGGACCCGGCCGAGCCGGGGTGACAATTGGCGGAACCCCGCGTCGTCCCAACGGGATGGCCGCTGATACTACACTATGCCTTTCTCTTCAGCAGAAACGCTGCCGCAAGCACCAGGACAAGCCCACCATAACCCGCGTTGCATCCGCTGCCGCCCTCGGAGGAACCCGATGGATTCGGCGTCGGAGTGGGCGTCGGTGTCGGAGTCGGTGTAGGAGTGGGCGTCGGCGTGGGTGTCGGCGTAGGAGTAGGCGTGGGTGTCGGCGTCGGAGTGGGCGTCGGCGTAGGAGTAGGCGTCGGTGTAGGAGTAGGCGTCGGTGTGGGCGTCGGTGTAGGAGTGGGCGTAGGCGTGGGTGTCGGCGTAGGCGTCCTTCTGGTCAGGATCACCACGGGGTCGACAATCGTCTTTTCCT
>NZ_CAUUWA010000070.1 GCF_963548695.1 uncultured Fretibacterium sp. | reverse complement strand
TGCGCACCATCTCGTTGAACTTCAGCGCGATGCGCACGCGGCCCTCCGCGTCCTGGTACAGGATGCGGCATTGAGTCCCGACCACCAGCTCGTTCTTCTCCGCGTCGCGGATCCAGACCCAGTTGTCCTTGTCCTGGAAGCGCCGGTTGGGGTCGATGCAGTCCATCGCCGCCCTGTCCGTCCGCCTCAGGTCCTCGGGGTCCCGGGACAGGCAGCACCAGCGAAACGGTCCGTAGCCGTAGTCGAAGAGCATGGGCCCCATGATGTCCTCCACGTAGCTCGGGAAGATGAAGCCCTCGTGGGTGTCGCGGCCGTTCTTCGCAACCTCCGTCACGCCGGCGTCGAAGACTGTGCGCAGGAAGGCGTTTCCGTAGTCGAAGAAATATGCCCCCCGCTCGACGAGCGTCCTCACCAGGTTGAAATGGCGCCGCAGGGTCTCGTCCACCAGCACGCGGAAGCGGTCGGGGTCCTCCTCCAGCAGGCGCGTGCGTTCCTCGAAGGTAATGCCCGCCGGACAGTAGCCGCCGTCGTAGGCCGCGTGGCAGCTTGTCTGGTCGGAGAGCAGGTCGATGCCTATATTGTGGTCCACCGCGTACTGGAGCAGGTCCACGACGTTGCCGTGAAAGGCGATGGATCGGACCTCCCCCTTGCGCATCAACTCATGGGCTCGGCCAAACGCCTCCGCGGGCGTCTTCGCGATCTCCTTGACCCAGCCCTGACCGTGCCGCGTCGCGACGCGGGATTCGTCCACCTCCGCCGTGACGGAGACGCAGCCCGCGATGTCCGCCGCCTTGGGCTGGGCGCCGCTCATGCCGCCCAGGCCCGAGGTGACGAAGAGCCGCCCCTTCAGGACGTCCGGTTTGTCGCCGAACTTCATGCGCCCGGCGTTCAGCACGGTGTTGAACGTCCCGTGCACGATGCCCTGAGGCCCGATGTACATCCAGCCGCCCGCGGTCATCTGTCCGTAGTTCGCCACGCCGAGCTGCATGGCGCGGTGCCACTCCTCCTGGTTGTCGAACAGCCCCACCATCATCGCGTTGGTGATGACGACGCGCGGCGCCTCGGGCTTCGACCGGAACAGGCCCAGAGGGTGTCCAGACTCCACCACCAGCGTCTGGTCGGGCGTCAGGACCTCCAGGTACTTCTTGATGAGGAGGTACTGCATCCAGTTCTGGCACACCTGCCCGGTCTCGCCGTAGGTGACGAGCTCGTAGGGGTAGAGCGCGATGTCGAAGTCCAGGTTGTTGTCGATCATCACCTGGAACGCGCGTCCCTCCGTGCAGCGCCCCCTGTACTCGCCGATGGGCCTACCCCAGAGCCGGCCCTCGGGGCGGAACCGGTAGCCGTAGATGCGGCCTCGGGTCCTCAGCTCCTCCAGAAACTCCGGCGCCATCTCCCTGTGAAAACGCTCGGGGATGTAGCGCAGCGCGTTTTTGAGCGCCAACACCGTCTCCCGCACGTTCAGTGTGTACCCTCTGTCGGGCGCGCGGCGGCAGCCGGGGTCGAACGCGGGCATCCTGGGCAGTCCGTTCGGGAAGTCCAGGGCCAGGGTCATCGTCTCATCCTTCATTGCCTCATCCTTCATCGGCATCGCAAAGTCTCTCCTCTCCATTCCTGCTTTTCTCGCCAGTACATCCCAGTGCATGCTCTGTCGAGCACTTCATGTCGATCACTTCACCACCTGATAAAGCCTCCAGGCGGACCGGGGGACTACGGCTTGCCGACGTCGGCGGAGGGCACACCCCCTCCGTCTTTTGTATGCCAGAGGAGATCCAGCAGGAGCAGCACGGCGCCAAAAAACAGCCACAGGTCCGCAAGGTTGAGGTAGAGCCCGGAGAGCGGGACCAATGGGAGACGCCGCAGGGGGACGAAGAGAAAATCCGTCACACGGCCCAGGAACAGGCGCTCGAGAGCGTTGCTCAGTCCGCCCGCCCAGAGCAGAGCCAATCCGCATCCTGCACGGCCCGTTCCGCCCCTCGAGGCCCAGGTCAGGCCCAGCAGGACGGCCAGTCCCAACAGGCCGACGGCCCAGCCCAGGGTGGGGGTCAGCCCAAACGAGACGCCGGGGTTGAGGTGAAGCTCCAGCCGGAAGCCGAGGACGAGGGGTACGGTTTTCCCAAACAGGAAGACACGCGCGGCCCCCTTGACGACAAGGTCCACGGACAAAGCCATAATCGTGAGACGGAGCGTCCCATATCCGCCCCTGCCATGCCTCCCCCTTCGCATGCGCCGCCTCCTTCCCTCACGCCCTCATACCCTATTCACACTATTTTATACAGGCATTCGGGCCCCGGCAACATCCAAAGCGGCGGAATCGCGTATAATGCAGGAAGAAATCGCTTTTCCATAAAAACAACAAAAACAGGGAGGTTTCATCATGTCCGTCCCATCGCTTCTGGTCGTGGATTGTCAGTACGATTTCATCGACGGCTCGCTGGCCTGCGAGGGCGCTCGCGAAGCCGTCGATTCTGCCGTTGCCTTCATCAATGCCTGGCCCGATGTGGCGCCCCTCTATTCGGTGGATTGGCACAGCCCTGAAAATCGCAGTTTTCTGCCGAACGGAGGTATCTGGCCCCCGCACTGCATCGCGGGGGAACGGGGTTCCCGGATTCATGAAAAGTTTCATCTGGAAGTGCTCCGCGCAGGACAGCGTCCAGACTCCAGGACGATCTATCGTAAGGGCACGGACGACCTCGTCGAGGAGTACTCGGCCTTCGGCGCCCGGAACGACGCGGGACGTACCGTTGGCCAGGACATCGGGGACGACGTGACCGTCTGCGGCATCGCCAGCGAGTACTGCGTCCGCGAAAGCGTTCTGGACCTGCTCGAGGCGGGGCGGCACGTGACGGTTCTGGCCGATGCCCTGGGGTGGGTGGACCGGAAGAAACATGAGGAGAACCTGAAGGACCTGGAGAAGAGGGGGGCCGTTCTGCGATGGGTCGGCACGAACCGGGGATGAGCAGGCGCGATATTCTTCTGCTTCTGGCGGTCGCCGTCGTCTGGGGCGTCAACTTCGCGGTCATCAAGACCGGTCTACGGTCGGTCCCCCCACTTTTTCTGGTTTTTCTGAGGTATTTGTTCGTCGTCTTTCCCCTGGTCTTCTTCGTGAAGAGGCCCGCCGTATCATGGCGGGCCATGGCGGCTTACGGATTGAGCATTGGGGTAGGTCAGTTTTCCTTCCTGTTCTATTCGATCAGGATCGGCATGCCTGCAGGGCTGGCCTCGGTAGTCATGCAGTCCCAGGCAATCTTCACCCTGGTCCTGTCAGCGATGTTCATGAGGGAGAGGATCGGAGGGCCCCAACTTTCCGGGATGGGACTGGCCATCGTCGGACTCGGACTGATTGGCGGTTTTTGGGGAGCAGAAGCGGCGGCGGTTCCTCCCGCAGCCTTCCTGACGTCTCTTCTGGCTGCGTTCTTCTGGAGCTGTGCGAACATCATTGTCAAGAGGGCATCCAACGAGAGCGTCCGAAACGGGACGCCCCTGAACATGATGGAGATGCTCGTCTGGTCCTCGGTCTTCGTGCCCCTTCCCATGCTCTGCATCTCCCTCCTCGGCGACGGACCGGCCGCCATCCTTCGGTCTCTGACGCAAATAGACTCAGCCGCCGTTTTTTCCGTCCTCTATCTCGTCATCCTATCGACACTCTTCGCGTATTACGTCTGGAACAGGATGATTGGGGTCTACTCCGCCGGAAAAGTCGCGCCCTTCTCGCTCCTGGTGCCCGTCACGGGGCTGCTGAGCGCGACGCTGATCCATGGGGAACGGGTGACGGCCTCGCAATGGGCTGGGATAGCGGCCGTTCTTGCGGGGCTGGCCGTCTTTCAGTTCGGGGAACGGCTGCTGAGAGCGCCCCTCTCCCATTGAAGCCTATTCGAAGTAAACTCCGGCTAAGGATTGATATCCTCTTGGATAAAGAACAAGTCCCTGAGCTTTTTTGTTCGCGCCAACTCGCACCTCGTCGGCACTCATGTAAAGGCAAGGCTCCAGTTCTTTGCCGAGCCGATAAGGGACATGGCCCGATCCATGGAGAACTTGACGTCGGAGGCTTTCAACTCCTCTCCATTGTGGAACCTGACCCCTTTACGGAGGATAAAACGATAGGCTTGGGAATCGATCTGTTCGTAACTTTCTGCCAGCTGTGGTTGCAGTTTCGAGTTTTCGTCGATACAAAGAAGGTTTTCGTGAATTTTGGCTCCCACAAAGATAGAAGGAGTATCAATCGTGACTGCTGGGTCCAGAGCTTTTGCGTCGTAGGCTGCGGCAATCGTCAAAGTATCCTCCAACGCTGAGGTAGGAGAATTAATAAACGAAAACAGCAGGACGAAAAACAACGAGAAAAAATCTTTAAAGCGCATGTTCGACACCTGCCCTTTCCTTAAGAGACCTGTTGTAGACAATTTGTCCTCCGACCATGGTCATCAGCACATGGGCGTTTTTGATTCCTTCTGGAGGGATGGAAAAAATATCTTTGTCCAGCATAACCAGATCGGCGTAAAAACCTGGTTTGATACGGCCTTTGACCTCCTCTTCAAAAGTGGCGTAGGCGCTTCCCATCGTATAGTTGTCTACGGCCGTCCACACATCGACACGTTCCTGAGGATAATATCCTCCCTCGGGATAACCGCTTTCGATATCCTGACGATTGACCGCGCAGTGGATACATTCAAGCGGATTCATCGACTCCACTGGACAATCGGTCCCATACGCGGCCCGTATTCCCAATTTTTCCATCGTGTTAAATGCATAGGAAGTCGAGGCGAGCTCCTCCCCCACTCTGCTGTCCACAATATAAAGGTCGTGGGTAAGAAATATGGGCTGTACGATTGCTAGAATATTGTTTGCAGCCATTCTCTCAAGCAAGCCCTTATCCGTAATCTGGCAATGGACTATAGCATGGCGCAATGGATTGATCCCCTTGCTGGTTACTTTCTCGAAACTATTCAATACTTCGTCTATTGCAGCGTCCCCAATAGCGTGAACGATCACTTGTAATCCACTGGTATGGGCTCTGTGAACCAAAGTATCCATCGTCCTCTGAGTCATTACCCGTAATCCTGTAGTAGAAGGGCAGTCTGCGTAAGGTTTGCGCATGTAGGCCGTCTGGGACCCTAGAGAACCGTCTGCAAAAAGCTTCAGGGGCCCCATTTTTAGCAATGGATGTCGTACAGTTTGGCGTGTGACGTATCCGAGCTCGATGAATTTATCAAACGTTGCCTCATCGTCCAGGCTACATTGCATCGTAACGCGTATTCGGGCACGACCTTCTTCGAAAATCTTGACGAAAGCGTCGATAAGCATCTGATAATTGTCATCAATAATATCTCTGCTGCTAACAGAAGTGAGCCCATTTTCAAGTGCGTGCTGGAGAGCATATTCAAGTTGGTTTTGAACCTGTTCCGGAGTATAAGGAGGAATAATTTTTTTTATATCATAAATAGCGTTTTCTCTAAAGATGCCCAAAAGGTCGCCTTTTTCGTCCCTGTCCATATGGCCGCCCTCTACATCCAGGGTTTCCCTGTTAACGCCAGCCATTTCCATGGCCAAAGTATTGCAACAGACTGAATGTCCGCAAACACGATCGATGATAATGGCGTGATCGGTGGATATTTTATCGAGGTCGAAACGATTGGGATGGCGTTTTTCATCGGTAAACAGCTCCTGGTTCCATCCCGTTCCCGTAACTACCGAGCCTCGTGGAGGACGAAGGCGGTCGACCACTTCCTTCCCTAGCTCGATTAATTCCGAGATTGAAGTAACGTCGTATGCCTGAATCCGATGAAGGTTTCGACCAAAATCGTGAAGGTGTAAATGGGAGTCATTGAAGCCGGGAAGAACGAGGTGCCCTTCTGCATTGATCTGCACAGCATCGGATGAAGCATAACTTAGTATTTTCTCGTTTGATCCAACAGCCGAGATGAAGCCGTCTTCTATTAACATCGCTCCGGCAAAAGTTTCCCTTTCAATATATGCTTTTGCGTTATAGATGATCGTTTTCATCAGGTTCTCTCTCCTCCATTATAATATCCATGAAAAAAAAGAAAATACACGATAGCTCCAACCGCAGGAATCAGGAGGCCAATCAGAGAGGTTAAAACGTCTCCTTGAAGCGTACTGAACAGCAGGCCAAGGAAGGCTGCGCAGGTAACGAATACGGTAACGTTAGCCATGGGTACTTTGTAGGGCCGTTCCATATCCGGTAGCTTTTTCCTGAAGACGAGAACAGCGTATATAGTGAGCATTTTGAAAAAAAGGCTGGAAAAAATGACAAGGGATGTCAGCTGATTCAAGTTGCGAATTAGGACAAGAATGACGGAGATTACCATCTGGGAAATTATGGCCATACTGGGAGTTCTGTATTTTGGATGTAATTTCCCGAAGGATTTAAAGAAAAGCCCGTCGTAAGCAAGCGCATAGTATTCTCGAGGGAAGGAGAGGATGCAGCCGTTCAGGGAGCCAAACATCGAAAGAGCCATGGTTAAAGCGACTAAAATTCCTCCCGTTTTGCCCAACAGTGACTTGGCGGCTTCGGTCCCCAGATAGACCTGTCCATTGCCTATCAGATGCTGAATCTGTTCCAAGGGCAACACTCTGTATATTGCATAATTGAAGAGCACGTAGATTCCCGTAATCAGGCACAAGGCCAGAGCAATGGCGCGGGGTAGATTTTTTTGAGGTGCTTTGATCTCCTCGGTTATCGAGTTCAGATTCGTCCAGCCATCGTAAGCCCACATCGTGGTCATGACGGCCAAGGCGATCATGCTGACGATATCAAAAAAATTTTCTCCCGAACTTATGGTAAGGGACAGGTTTACGGTTTGATTGCCCTGCGATATGCCCAGCACGATAATCAAAATAATAGGAATGACTTTGGCTACCGTAAAGATATTCTGTACCAGTGTTCCACCTTTTACCCCAAAATAGTTGACTGCGGATAAAAAAACAATTGCGATTATAGCGATAGCCTTGATTGTAACGTCGCTCATTGGCATCAGTACCCCTAATGCAGTAGGAAAAGCGATAGCAATTGCTGCAATAGATCCCGCACCGCTAATAAGTATGCTCGTAAACTCGTTCATAAACCCCACCACAGGATGATAGGCTTCACTCATATAAACGTACATACCTCCAGCACGGGGCATCATTGCCCCTAATTCTGCAAAGCAGAGGCCTCCCATCAAGGATATCAGTCCGCCGATTATCCATGCCAACAGAGCATAACCCAAACGCATTTTTGTGTTCAGCAGAACGTAGGAACCGAGATAAAATACGCCTGAGCCTATGATGATTCCTACCAGAACATTGACTCCAGAGAAAAGACCAATCTCCTTCCTAAAATCTCCCGTTTTCTGCAGTGCACCTGGATGCTTAACGCTCTGCATATTGCTCCCTCCCTCTTTAGATTTCTACATTAGATTTCTACATTTACTTTGATGACAGGGACCGGATTACCAAAGTCAGGAACAATATCGGGCTATCCCCTCGAAGATTAATTTGCCGACCACCGCCCCCCCGTCCAAGACTCCCAAGCTTTTTTCTCCATAATAGGAACCTCGTCCATGTACGGACTGCATTTTTCTCGTACTCTCCGCTCCAACGGCAGCGGCTTGACTTGCTGCAGCGAATGCCGTTTTGGCGTCTTTATCCGCCATTTCTTTCAAGATCGTTACGGCAGGATAAAGGGCATCCAATATCGTCTTTTCCCCTGGCTTGGATTTGGCTTTTTCCATGATTGCGGCAATTCCAGCTGCCATAGCTTCGGCAAGTTCGGGAAGCGAGGCCTCCTGTTTGCCCTTTAACGTTTTAGCCATGCCCATCATTCCAAATGCTGTAATAGTTCCTAGCGACGAGGGAGCAGCCTCGTTGAAGACTAAAGCACCTTTCATAAAAAGCTTGCCCAGATCTGTCTCGTCTGTCTGTCTCAAATATTCTGAGACCGCACGGTAGCCGATACTCATGGATATTCCCAGATCACCGTCACCATTCTGGGCATCCAACTCGACGAGGTAATCCCTATATTTGTCCATCAGGGCACTGATGTTCTCCATGGCTCCCTTCAAAGATCTGGAATTCATCATTCCAATGACCCCCTTTATTTGTTGACGTTGGTATAGAAGGGGGTAGAGGCTGGATACCTGAGAAAACTCTTGAGCTCCGTGTCCAACTTCAAGACCGTAATGGATAGGCCGGCCATTTCCATGGATGTAGCAAACTCTCCTATATGGGGCATAAAAATTTCTACCCCTATATCCTTAAGCTGCCGATGTACTCCGCGGTAAGCGATTAAAAGTTCCTCAAGTGGGGTTGCTCCTAAACCGTTGACCATCACGGAGACATTATCTCCGCATTCCAGAGGCATGTCCACAAGAATTTTGTCAAGTATGAGCCGGGAAACCTCGTTGGCCGTCATCATTTTACGGACCTCGATGCCCGGTTCGCCGTGGATCCCCATCCCCACCTCAATTTCTTCCTCGCTAATTGAAAATGTAGGCTTTCCCACTTCCGGGAGAACGCAGGGCGAAAGCGCTACTCCCATAGTGCGAGTATTGGCTAAGGTCCTCTGAGCGACTGCTGCAACCTCATTTAAATTTAACATTTGTTCCGCAGCTGCTCCTGCTATTTTGAATGCATAGACCATCCCCGCAACACCACGACGTTTTTCGGCCGTTTCTTTGGGACTGGACGCTACGTCGTCCCTGACACGAACGGTACACGTCTCAATATTGCTAAGGGAAACCATTTCACAGGCCATGTCAAAATTCAGGTTGTCGCCACCATAGTTGCCATAAAGACAGAGCACCCCATTGCCGAAATTGCAGGCCTCAATCATATCGGCCATTCTCTGTGCGGATGGAGAGGCGAATACGTTACCCACAGCGCAGCCATCCAACATTCCTTCTCCAACATAACCTAGAAATACCGGAAGATGGCCGCTGCCGCCTCCTGTAACGATGCCCACCTTTCCTTGTTTGACCGGGCTATTGGAGAGGACAATACGCCGATCATCGCCAAGAAATTTCAGGCGGTCGCCGTAGGCGAGAGCAATCCCCTCCAGAAATTCATCGACGAAGTCTTCCGGACGATTAATGAGTTTTTTCATTTCATCAATGCCTCCTTATCGTCTGCATCGTTCTTTACGTATCCCCATTCCGCACTACTCTCCGGAGATCGTACATGGTACCCTCCCCAGTCCCAGCCTTATCCAGAACAGTGTTCACCCCCCAGTCTCCAGTAAATTATTTGTGGAAATGCAACTTACAGATTGGGGAACCTTGAGCGATCGTTTCCTTGATGTCCAGGTTCATCCCCATCGCTTCCGCGATGCCGCGATCTCCGTCCATGGCCATATCGCAAAGCTTGGCAATCGTACTATCATCAAAACCCAACTTCTTCCAAGCATCAATTAACGCGCAGTAGTGGAAATCAACGCTGAGATTGTCATGATCGGCCTCAATATTATCCATATGAAAGGTCTGAGGCCCTACCGACGACTCGGAACCAAGAAATACTTTTTTGAAATCCGTGCAGCTTTGAGGATCCGCGCAACGAGCTCTGAAAGCGTCACCGTGCATTAAACCACAGCGTTTGATGGCCCTTCGGATGATGGGCTCAGCATCAATGCCTGCTTTTATCATTTCGTCGTAGATCAAGCCCAACCACATAGCACGATGTTGAATCTGAGCACGATTAACCTCGATCTTTTCTCCAACGACATTGGCAATATTTTTGATAACGGACATAACAGTGGATCCTCCTTGTTCTCTTGGGATTTCCCTAAGAACCTCCAATTTTTCTCCAGAATAAAGATATCAATAATATTTTCACTAATCATATCACTGATATTTTAGATGGTCAATTCTTTTGTCTTTTTGATAGGATGTACCGGACGCCCAAGAATTATGAAATACCTCGTGTTAAACTAAAATAATGCGACAAGAAAAGAGGTTGAACATGTCCATCGGCAAACGAAATGAGGGGAACTTAAAAGCGCAGATTTACACCAAAATTTTTGAGGATATCATTCGTGGGGAATATGGTCCCGAGGATGTGCTCAGGGAAAAAGCTTTGGTGGAAAAATTTCATGTCAGTAAATCGCCTGTGCGCGAAGCTCTTATTGAGCTTTGTAAGGAGGGAGTGTTACGTAGCATTCCACGATATGGTTATGAGGTCCTTCGTATCTCAGATCGGGATGTCGAGGAAATTCGGGGCTATCGCCTCATCATTGAGTGTGGATGTCTTGAGGCTTATTGGCACATGCTGACCCCCGAGCGCGTGGTGGAACTACAGGACGTGCTCAATCAAGAGTATAAGGAAAACATCCAGCGGGACGTGTTGGAACACTGGAGCCGGAATATGGACTTTCACCTGGCGCTGATGTCTTGCTATGGTAACCAATACCTCTATCGCAATCTGGAAGCTGCGCTTCGGGTGATGACGCGGGCCTATGCACAGTTTTTTTGGGACCGATGGCGAAAAACTGTTATTTTCAGCTCCGCCGACCTGCACCATAAACTGTTGAGAAGTATTCGTGATGGCAATAGGGAGGAAGCCTTGGATTGTATGAGAGAAGACATCAGCGGTTTTGATGTGGAGGGCGTTTAGAACGAGAATGAATTCTGTTAAAGCTCAATGCCTTGAACCGGAGGCTGATGGTTTTTATAGAGCACTCGTGCCCGTCTTCCCTATTGCGAAGCCTACGAAAGAAGGCTCCGGAGGCGTGCCTCCAGCTCCAACAGGCCGGCCGTGAAGCCGTCGTGCCGGGGGCGAGCCTTGATCTCTCCCGTGGCCGCCTTCGGCATCCGAAAGGGCAGGAGCACGGGGGCGAAGTGCATGTGCTCGGGATGGTGGGCCAGGATTCGTGCCGAGATCCTGTAGAGCTCGAAGCAGTCCGCCAGGGAGACGTGGGCGCGGCACTCCCCGACCTCCGATTCGACTTGCCGCGTGGCCGCCGGGGGCGTCAGGGCCCTTGGGCCGTTGCAGACGACGTCGGCCGCCTCCTGGAGCCTCGGCCACTTGTAGGCACCGGCACCACCGCCGCGGCTTCCCGGCCGTTTGGGCAGCGCGCACAGCTCGGTGAGCCCCCGCATGGAGCACCAGCAACGCAGGGAACTCTGGGCGAGCTCCGGCAAAAAGGCCAGGTCGAACCGCACGTTGTGGACGACGATCCCCTCGACATCCCAGTGCTCCCAGAACTCCATCAGATCGGGCCAATCCTCGATGAAGTGAGGCGCCGAGGGGATGTGCTCCCGCAGGGCGAGGAGCCGCTCGGGCGTCAGGCCGTGGACGCGGAAGAGATAGGGGTTGAAGGGCTCGGTCGGGAGGTAGAAGCGATTGAAGAACGCCAGCATGCGCCCCGCCTCGTCGAGGACGATCGATGAGGCGGAGAGCACGGAGGAGCCCGCGTAACCGTTGGTCTCGAGGTCGAAGACGGCGAGGTTCAAACGGTGTTCCTCCCGATCGCGGCGCGGCGTTCGGCCATTCTGAAATCCTCCAATCGAGCCCTCCCGGGCGCATTTATCAACATGGGGGCTACGCCCCCCACGCCGCGGCCCCAGAGAGGAGCCTTCCGGCAGCCGCTCGCTCTGCTTGCGGGCCGTCAGTCTCGAGATAGCGGCGGCCCCGGCAAGCTTCCTCCTTACAACGGGCAGGCTGGGGTACCATCGGGGTGCTTCATGGATGACGTCGGCGCTTCCTCGAAGACACCAGCAGTTTAGCACCGTTCTCTCGGGAACTCACGGGCCAATGAGGATTTTTTATTGTGATATTATAGGCTGACGGATTTTTGAAGTATCTTTTCTGAGCCTTCGAGGGGGTAAGCGAGATGCTCCAACCGGAGCGAATGGGGCGCGAGCCCGTGCTGAAACTGATCGTGGCCTTTGCGCTGCCGTCGATCGCGGGGATGCTGGCCGGTTCCCTGTACAACATCGTGG
>NZ_CAUUWA010000069.1 GCF_963548695.1 uncultured Fretibacterium sp. | reverse complement strand
GCCTTGCCCACCGTGACCCGGGATGCCCGCAGCACCCTCTCGTCCGTCCGGTAGCCTCGGGTCAATTCCTCCAGTATCCGGCCATCCTGCTCGGGGTTCTCCACGGGGACCGTCTCCACCGCATCGTGCAGCGCAGGGTCGAAGGAGGCTCCCTCGGTCGGGATGATCCGGACCCCCAGCTCCTCAAGCGTCGAGAGGAACTGACGCCGAACCATCCCCACCCCCACCAGGACGTCCTTCGCGCTTCCGTCCTCCGGGACGGCCAGCGCCCGGTCCAGGTTGTCCAGGACGGGCAGGAGGGCCGAGATCGTATCGTCGGTGACCAGCCTTCGTATCTGCTGCCGCTCCTTCGCCATGCGCTGGCGATAATTGTAGAAGTCCGCCCGCGCCGCCGCCAGCTCTCCCTCGAGCTCTGCGACGCGCTCCTCCAGCGCTCCCTCCTCGGAGGGAGGAGGAACCGTCTTCGGGGCGGCCTCCCCATCCTCCCTCAGGACCCCATCCTCCAGGACGTACTCCTTCACACGCTCCCCCGCCTCCGGATACACCTCAAAATCCCCTTCACCGCTGCCGGGTTCAAGCTCCTCCCGAATACGGTCGTCCATCACGTCATCATCTCCCAAACAGGGCCTTCGGCTATGCGAGGGGTGGTTCCACCGTCCCCCCTCCCCGCCGGGCCCGTAATCGAACCCGCCTATTCCTCCGCTTCCTCGTCCAGAGCGCTCGCCAGGGACTCCAGAACGGAGATGGAGCGTTCGTAATCCATCCGCAGGGGGCCGATCAGGCCCAAAACCGCCTTTTGCTGCCGAAGTCGGGCGGGGATGAGGATCATGGAACTCTCCTGCATGCCCTCCGTCTCGTTCTCCTCTCCGATCGAGACGTTCAACGCCTCACTCTTCCGACACTTCTCGATCATGTCGGCCAGGGGCTTCTCCTGCTCCAGCAGGGAGAGGACCGCCTGAAGCCGCGACAGGGTCTGGAAGTGCGGCAAATTCAGGATGTGCTTGGCCCCGCTGCTGAAAAAACGATAGTTCTGCACGGTCAGAAACTCGTCGAGCTCCCTGATGGCCGACCGGCAGGCCGTCTCGGCGTCCTCGAGGCCGCCCTGCACGTACTGGAACAGCACGTCTCGCACGTCGCTCCAGGACCGGCCCGACGCGACGGTGTTGATGCGCCGGCTCAGCTCCTCGAGGAGTCCAGGCTCGACCTCGCTGGGGAGGTCGAACTGCGAATGGTGCACCAGCCCGCCCTTCAGGACGATCAGGGCCAGAATGTGGGGCCCGCCCAGCGGCACGAGGTCGATATGCCAGATCTCCGCGTCGTCGAGCCCCGGGACCGCCGCGACCGCGACGCACTTGGTGAGGCGGGCCAGAAGGTGCGTGACGTAGGTCAGGAGCCCCTCCACCCCGCTGCGGCGCCCAGCCAGTTCTCGATGCCAGGTCTCGGCCTCGCTGGGGCGGCTCCGGGCCCGCGCCGTGACGGAATCCACATAGACCCGATAGGCCTTGGCCGTCGGCAGCCGGCCGGAGGACGTATGAGGCTGGTAAAAATACCCCATTTCCTCGAGATCCGCCATCTCGTTACGTACCGTGGCGGGGCTCAGCCCGCGGATGTACTTCTTCGTGATGGTCCGGGACCCCGCAGGCTCCCCCGTCTTGATGTACTCATAGACCACCGCGAGGATGATTCCCAGCTGCCGCTCCGTCACCGCTCCTCACCTCCGCACAACCACCATTATCGATTAGAACCCACTATCAATTAGCACTCCTGAAAGGCGAGTGACAACATCCCTAACACGCGCTCAAGATTAGCAAGGGATGCTTTAAATGTCAATACAAGTCAGAGAGTGAAACTACGGATTTTTCAGCTGTCCGCTGCGAAGGAAGGGCCCGGAACCCTATGGAGGGCATGGAGAGCGTCGAGCCCGAATTGCGAACGGGCAGGGTCGGTAGAAGGACTTTACGACTTCGGCGATAGGCCGGGACAGCCATAATGACGTATAATAGTAAAGGAGTCTCTTTTGTAATTTTGGGTTATCGAGGGGTACGAGAGCTTTTGCAAAGAGGGGCATTTCCCCACGCGTCCGGTGTTTGGGAAGAAAGTTCAAAGGCGTCGAGCCTGAAAATCCAAGTCTGGAAGTCCAAGTCTGGAGGTTTATCCCGCTCATGAGAAAAACAACGCGCCTGCTGTCCGGATTGTTTGTCCTGTCCTTCGCCTTGCCGGCCCTGTGGGGGGCCGTGGCGCACGGGGCGGTCGTCGACGACCCCATGCACCCCTATCCGTCGAACTACCACTACCAGCTCCGGGATGTCAGCGGCTCCAGGGACGGGCACACGATCGCGGGGGCCCAGTGGTTCGCCACGAGCATCGAAAATTGGTTCTGGAGTTACTACAATCGCGACGACGCCACCCACATCCGTTACCTGCGCACCCGGGGCGGAGAGGCGCCTGAGGTTCCGATCGTGACCTCGGCGGACCTCCTGTACGAGTACAACCACGTCTACATCGACGAACCGCAGCCCTATCCTGTGTCGTCCCTCTACGATCCCTACATGGATCCCCTCGAATCCCTCTTTCTGGTAATCCCGGAGGGCCGCGGAGACCTGAAGATCCGTCTCGCCAACGACCGGGGGCACCATTTCCCGTGGCCCACCCCCGAATCCAACGACGTCGTCTCGCGCGACGTCATGGAGGATATCCTGATCAACGACCTCCCGAACTACAACGTGCAGGCGACGCCCAAGAGCCCTCAGCGCGTCGCGCCCCGGGACTCCATGGAACAGACGTTTCGTTTCCTTGCCGCCGAGACGGACAACTACGGCAGCGTCACGGGGCACGCGACCTTCCGCCAGTCCGTGAGCCTCGACCTGGGCTATACGGGCTACCGAGAGTCGATCAAGATCCCTCTGGTCGTCGCCAACGTCCACGACGGCCCCGCCTCCGATCCCGGCAACGAGCTCTACTTCGACATGACCATCCGGGAGACCAGCGGGGACATCAGCGGGGGCTACGTCAGCGGCGACGTGATCGGAGATGTGATCACCCGCACGAAGTTCCGTTGGGGCGTGTCCGACAATATGACGCGCAATCTCGGGACCCTCTTCATCATGACCCCCTACGGGGGACGGATGCCCACCTACACGCTGCTCTCCCGCATCACGAACCGTACCGGCACCCGCTACCGCGTCCAGAGGTACGACACCCTGGACGTCCCCGCCTCGGACGACCTGATCGGCGGGCGGAGCCCCAGGGACCTGAAGCCCCTTCACTGGCGTTACGATCTCACGCCCGACATCTACGGCAGCCTTCCCGCATATTTCCTGCTGGACGAGCAGAGCCAGGTCGCTCCGGGGCTGGTCACCGTCTACGAGAACAGGATCGACACGACCTACGGTTCCAGCGAGTCCTTCCGCCTCTATCCGTTCTCCAACGAGGGGAAGAAGTACGACCTGCGCCTCTTCTACCGCCGGATCGGCGGCATGACGCGGCTGGGCCGGGTCTATTCGTCCTTTACGGGGAACCGATACCGCTGGAGGGCGACGGCCTTCGACATGACCTTCGCGGATGTCGTCAAAAACGAGACGAACACCGAGCGCGAACTCACCCTGCTGATGGGCAAACCCCCCGCCATGCCGAGGGGAGGATACGGCTTCGGCGGGGTGTCGGACAAGTACATCAAGGCCGAAGCCCTGAACTCCTTCGAGATCGCCTCGCTCGTCCCCGCGGGCCTGGTCTCGATGGACCGGGAGATCGTCTCCCGGGATGCCTCCGGAGACATCGTATCCCGGGATGTCCCCGCTCAGATCGCCGTGCTGCCCGTGCAGATCCGCCTCTGCATCCCCCGGCAGGAGCAGCTGCTCGTCGGGCATTGGGAGGATCTGGAGCAGGCCACGGAAGCTCAGCTTCTGGAACGCTTCGCCCGATTCGGCACGGTGTGGGTACGATCCACGCAGACCAACGAACGCGACATGAACCTCTTTTCCGCCATTGGGAACCGCGGGGCGGACCTGAAGGAGTGCGTGCGCGCCTTCATCCATGACGACTGCCTCTACCTGGACCTGATCCTTCTGATGGCGGATGCCAAGAGCCCCAAGGCTCAATACACCGCCTACTGCGAGATCGTGAAGGACGACGGGGTTCCCTACGTCCTCCTGGGTGATGGCGCTGCGGATGGGAAATGGAACCTGAGCTTCTACGTCGCAGCGGCGGGTGCGAACCCCCAGCCGGGCTATCCCGAGTCGGGGGACAAACGGCCGGGCAAGGGAAAGGAAGAGGGCGGCGGTGGATGCAGTGCCTGGGGATTTCCCATCATATCCCTGGTCGGAGCCGCGCTGTTCCTTTATGGACGCCGCCGTGGACAGTAAGGGAGAGCGGAGGACCAAAACCGCAGAAAGGATGGTGACGCCATGAGCCTTTGGGAGAAGTGGGAGCGGGAAAAGCTCCGCAAAAAGGGGTTCCGCGTTCAAGAGCCCAAGGATGTCGAGATTCACGAATCCTATACAAAGCCCAACATCAGAAAACAGATCGCCATTGTCCTGTTGGCCTGCATCGGATGTCTCCTCCTCGTGCTCTCGGCAATGCTCACGGAGATGATGCTTACGGGAAGAGGATGGTCCAACACCTATATCGTGAGGCTCTTCGCGACGATGCAGCAGGAGCGGGAGCGCATCTCCCCGTAGAATCAAAATCCATAAAATTTCCGTAGAAATTAAATCTCCCTGAAAACGCGCGGGACGGAGTTCGTACGAACTCCGTCCCGTTCTTTACCGGTCGATTCAAGACCGCCGCGGCTACTTGTAATCCAGCGCGGGCTCCCGATTCTCCAGAACGCGCAGCGCCCCATCGGCCAGCGCCTGCATCTCGTCCTCCCCGGGGTAGCGCAGGACGCGCGCGATGAAACTAACGCGCGCGGTCACCGCCTCGCAGAGCCGGTCGCTGTAGGCCAGGCCACCCGTCAGGACGACGGCATCGACCTGCCCCTTGAGCACAGTGGCACTGCCGCCGATCTCCTTGGCTATCTGGAGGCACAGCGCATCGAACACGAGCCGCGCCTTATCGTCGCCCGCCGCGACGCGTTTTTCCACCTCGCGCAGGTCGTTCGTCCCCAGGTGGGCCACAAGGCCGCCGCGGCCACAGGTCATCTTCTGGACCTCCGCAAGGGTGTGCTTGCCGCTGAAACAGAAGGACACCAGTCCCCCCACCGGCAGGCTGCCCGAGCGCTCCGGGGACATCGGTCCCTCGCCATTCAGGCCGTTGTTGACGTCGATCACGCGCCCACCACAGTGCGCCCCCACGGAGATGCCGCCGCCCATGTGCGCCACCACCAGGCGACACTCCGAGACGGGCTTGCCGAGCTCCGCCGCCGCACGCCGCGCCACGGCCTTCTGGTTCAACGCATGGAATATGGAGATCCTGGGGATCTCGGGAAGCCCGGAGACTCTGGCCTCGTCGGCCAGCTCGTCCACCACGACGGGGTCTACGATAAAGGCTGGCACGTCGCCCGCCGCCGCGGCAAAGCGCACGGCCAGGGCGGCTCCCAAATTGCTGGCGTGGGAGCCATAGGCCATGCTTTTCAGGTCCTCGAGCATCCGGGCCCCGACCTTGTAAGTCCCGCCGGGGATCGGCTTCAAAAGCCCCCCGCGCCCTACGACCGCGGCAAAGGAGGAGGGCTCCACGCCCTTGTCCTTAAGGATCTGTGCGATGCGGTCGTAGCGAAAGCCCTCCTGATCCGTCACCGAGGCGAACGGCTCCAGCTCGGCGGCATCGTAACGCTGGGTCTCCGTCCAAAGGCACTGCGTCCCCTCGAAAAGCGCGACCTTCGTACTGGTGGACCCGGGGTTGATAACAAAAATCTTCATCCTCGACCTCTCCTCTCTGGAACGGAGGGCCGTCTTTTTGCCTGAGCATCGGCCCTCCTGTCGTGCATTCTGCCCGGATATCCCTATCCGGCGTGGTGGGCCATCATGACGGCCGCCGCGATGGAGAGCATCTTGGCGCGCGGGGAGTCCGCGCGGCTCGTCAGGATGATCGGCGCCGCCGCACCGACGATGATCCCCGCCGTCTCGTTCTTGGAGAAGTAGACGATCGCCTTGGCCATCATGTTGCCGGCATCGATATGGGGGACCAGCAGGATGTCCGCGCGTCCCGCGACGGGGGAGTTGATCTTCTTAATTTTCGCGGCCTCCTCGTTGATGGCGTTATCCAGCGCCAAGGGGCCGTCCACGATGCAGTTCTTGATCTGTCCGCGCTGATTCATCTGGACCAGCGCGCAGGCGTCCAGAGTACAGGGCATGTCGGGGTTGACCATCTCGACGGCCGCCAGACAGGCCACCTTGGGGCACTCCACTCCCAGGGCACGGGCGAAGCTGACGGTGTTCCTCAGGATGTCGGCCTTCTGCTTCAGGTCGGGATAGGGGTTGAACGCGGCGTCGGAGACGAAGAGGATGCGGTCGAAGCCCTCGACCTGGTGGAAGTAGCAGTGGGAGATGACCTTGCCGCTGCGCAGCCCGACCTCCTTGTTCAGCATCGCGCGCAGGAAGTGGTCCGTGTGCAGCTGTCCCTTCATGTAGATGTCGGCGCGCTTCGAGGAGACCTCGGTCACTGCGACGAGCCCGCACTTGGCCTCGTTCCTCTCATCGATGATCGTGTAGTCCTTCTCCGACGCCCCCGCCTCGGCGATGCAGGCCTTGACCTTCTCCACATTGCCCACGAGGGTCGCCTCGACGAGCCCCGTCCTTCGGGCCTCCTCGATGGCGGAGATCAGCCCCGCATCCTCGGCCATCGCGACGGAAACACGCTTTTTCCCCTTGCTCGCGCAAAGTTTCCTGGCCTCCTCAATCATCTGGGACAGCGAACGAATCTGGTCCATAATCAAAATTCCTCCCCGTTGTATTGGATTTTAGAAAAGCCTTCCATATGGATTTTAGAAAGACCTTCCATACGGCTGCTTTCAGGGCTGCTTTCACGGCCGCTTTCGGCCGATACACACCGATTATTGACGCAGGACGCTCGAGGCATAGTCCCGCGCCGGCTCCTCGCCCCTTAGCACGCGCAGGGCCCCCTGCGCCAGAGCCAGAAGCTCGTCCTCCCCAGGATACACCAGGCAGGGCGCGATCCACTGCACCCGCTCCAGGAGGAGGCGGACGAACCCCGCATCGTGGGCGATCCCCCCGGTGAGGATGACGGCATCGACGGGCTCCCCGACCGAGACGGCCTGGGCCCCAACCTCCTTGGCAATCTGCCAGATCATGGCCCGGCGATAAAGCGCGGCCTTATCGTCCCCGGCCTGGATACGCCGGTTGACCTCCAGCATATCGCTCGTCCCGATATAGGCACGAAGCCCGCTGCCGGAGGTCAACTTCCGCCGGATATCCCCCTCGCTGTACTGCCCGCTGAAGCAGAGGCGCACAAACTCCCCGACCGGCAGCCCACCGGCCCTGTCCAGCGAGAAGGGACCCCACTCGTTGGCGCTGTTCACATCGACGGCGCGTCCCCGCCTGTGAGCGACGACACTGACGCCGCCCCCCAGGTGGACGACGACGCAGTTGAGCTCGTTCCAAGGTTTTCCGAGGTCGTGCGCCGCACGCCGGACCATCGCCTTGACGTTGAGCGCGTGCAGCAGGGAAGGCTTGGGCAGCCCGGGAAGCCCCGTGATCTTCGCCTCCGGTGCCATCTCGTCCACACACACGGGATCGACGATAAAGGCGGGGATCCCCAGGGGGTCCGCCAGAGCAAAGGCGAGGACCCCCCCGAGGTTCGAGGGATGATCCCATGGCCTGCCCAGCCTGAGCCGATCCACCAGCACCGGATCGACGCGATACGTTCCCCCGGGCAGGGGGTCGATGATCCCGCCGCGCCCGACGACGGCGTCCAGTCGGACCGCTCCGCCGTCGTGCGTCGCGAGGGCCGACCGGACGAGCCCAAGGCGAAAATCGAGCTGTTCCGAGACCGCGCCGAACGGCGCAAGCTCCTCCGCCGTATGGCGAAGGACATCCTGCCACACGCACGACTCGTCCTCGAAGCGGGCCAGTTTGGTGCTGGTGGAGCCGGGGTTGATCGTCAAAACGGAAAACGCCATCGGGGCACCTTCCTCCCTTCGCCCTCCCACATTTATTCCAGCCACTTCCGGATATGGTCCAGGTAAAGCCTCGACAGGCGCAGCGTCATGAGGCCCGGCCTGCCGGTCCCGACCGTCCGATCCCCGACCCTCACGACGGGCAGCACCTTCTTGACGCTCCCCGTGATGAATGCCTCGTCGGCCAGGGCCAGTTCCGACAACGTCGGGCAGCGCTCCTCCACCGGTATGCCGGAACCGCTCGCGAGCTCCAGGATCGCCCTGCGCGTGGTCCCACCCAGGACGCGGGACAGCGGGGCCGTGATCAACGCCCCGTCCCGGACAAGGAAGAACGAGCTGTGCCCCGCCTCGGTGATCTCCCCCCCTGGGCAGTAGAGCACCTCGAAGGCGCCCGAGGGGAGGGCATAGGCCGCCCGGTAGTCGACGCTCTTGACCTTGGGATTCTCGCGGCCTCCGTCCACGGGCTGGAGAGCTACGCCCGTCTCGTAGAGCCGGGGGGACGGAAGGTCCAGCCGCTCGAAGACGACAAAGAAACGCGGGGACACGAACCCCCTTTCCTCATCGAAGACATCCCCTCCGGTGAGGTAGACCTTGACCTGGAGCTCCGCGTCCAGGCGGGCGATTCCCTCCTTCACGACATCCCGCATCTCACCGAGGGAGAGCGCCGGACGAATCCGCAGACATTCCGCCCCGGCCAGGAGGCGCTCCAGATGGGGTGTCAGCATCAGGGGCCTCCTCTCGTAAGTCCCGACCGTCTCGAAGACCCCGACGCCCCGTTGGATTATCAGGTCGCTGACGGGCAGAACCGCCTCTGCCGGAGGGACAAAACGCCCATCGATATGACACAGTTCCATGTCACCAATACACTCCAATCCGAACTCCAATCCGAGGTGATGGCGCCCTCTCTCTCATATTGTTACGACAGGGCCGCTCTGTCAAGAGGGAAGCGCTTCGAATCGATCGTCTCTCTCCAATCATACCATCCCCATATAACATTTGTCCTGCATTTGGATGCATGGACGTCAAGAACGCAAAAATTCAAATCCTCTCTCCCCCCCTGCTGTTGCATTTAGATTGTAACTCCAAGCTTCCTAATAAAACTGAGAGCGGGCAAGCCAATAAATGGCTTTGAGGTAATTTCTCGGAACCCCGCTGCCCGTGGCATAGAGTCGGGTCAAGCGGCGCCGTGCATGAGCGTCCCCCTGCTCCGCGGCCCTGGCATACCACACGGCAGCCTTGCCGTCGTTCTTCTCAACTCCATCCATTGGGGCAAATGTCGTATCATACATTTCCCCCATCAAAAACTGAAGCCGAACATCCCCGGTATCAGCCAGCCTCTCGAGGCCGCCCAACGTTTCCTGCCGCACATCCGGCGCGGCGCCCCCCTGTAGAATGAGCTGCGAGGGCAAGGCGCTGACGGCCTTCAACCCATGATATTTTGCGTAGGATTGATTCTTCCAATCCGATGGCCAGGGCCGCAAATCCGTGAAAAACAACAGCTTTGGCCTGGCCGTCAGCAGCGGGACGACGACATCCATTCGCCCTCTCTCCCTCTGACGTGTCAGCAGCTCCTCACGCAGCTTCAACTCGGCCCGGTAGACAGGCGCAATCCTCAGATCCTCGATCAGAGCAATAAAATTGGGGCTCAGAAGCAGGCATAAACTCAACAGAACCCAACGCCATCTGAAAAGCCGCAAAGCGCGTATGCACTCGAGCGTCTTTTCCCGCCTATAGCCAAAGGACCAGAGTAAAAACCAGGCGGTCCCCATCAGCCAGAGCGTCAGGCTTTCCGCCCGTACGGGAAGCCCGGCACCCATCCCCCACCCGGCTATAGCCTGCATCAGCGGCGCAGTCAAAACCGTAATCAGCCCGATATGCCACGCTCTGAGACGATGAGCGACCCCCTCGTCGAGCGGCGGAACGTTTCGGGTTATCGAGGGCAGGAAGAGCAGAAAGACGTACACGATCGGATTCGTGAAGAACTTGACGACAGTCAAGGAACCGAAGACCGCCGCGACCCCCAGGGTTCTGAAAAACCTCGGCAAAAAGGCGACCGCTGTTATTCCCCCCATACGGATTGCAGTTCCCGGCGCCAGTAGGATCACGAGAAAAGCCAGGAGAGAGGCAAACAGAAAAATGACAGCCCGCCTCGCCTTCGCGGCCTCACCCAGATAAAGAAAATAAAGGGCTGCCAGGAAGGCCAGAAGGATCTGCATCACGCTGATGGGTTCCAGCAGCGTCCCATTCAAAAACAGCAGGACGGAACAACTCCAGAATGCCGGACCGATATCGTTTTCACGAAACGCCTTTACCGCCAGTGCAAGGGCAAAAAGGGCGAAGGCCGTCGCCCAGGTATAGGGCATACCGCACAACCAATAAAGAGTCTCGTTCAGAGAGGGAAGGACAGACAGCGTTGCAGCCTGCAGCAGAAGTGCGGCAACCGTTTTGTCACGAACGGAAAGCCCCGGGACAAGGGCCCCCAGGCAGAAGTAGAGGGCCATGACGGACAGCAGGACCGTCACCGGAGACAGGAGTCCATAGAAAGAGCCCGCATCCAGGGACGCCGCAAGAGAGAGCAAAAAGGTGTTGAACACCCTCCCCGTCCATTGGCAGTAATACAATTTCTGCACGTCGATAAAGTCTAAGCCCGAGACAGCCTCAAAAAAGTTATAATCGTCAGCGGATGGGCGGGCATAGAAGCCGATACAGCAGAAGAGAAGAATATATAAAGCCCCCAACAGGATGAGAACGATATCCTGTTTTCCGAAAGATTTTTCCATCTCCTCTTTTGCCCTCATCGAGATGTCCCGAGCTTCCAACGTTTGTTCGGCCTCACGACGCATGGCGTATCATCCTCTTCTCAGGCAATGAACATCGCGCACCACATAAACGGGTCTTTTCTTGCTCTCTATGTAGGCCCTGCCGAGATACTCTCCCAAGATTCCGATGCCCAGGAGCTGCAGCCCTCCAAAAAAGAGGATCAGGCAAAGCAGTGAGGCGTAGCCTGGAACTTCTATACCCAAGGCCAGGGTCCTCAAGACGATGTAAGCCCCGTATACAAAAGCGCCGAACGCCGTGAGGCTGCCCAGATAAAACCATATGGTCAGGGGGAAGGTACTGAAGGAGGTAATACCCTCGACGGCAAGTTTCCAAAGCCGCCATCCGTTGAATTTCGTCTCCCCGGCAGCCCGAACCTCTCGAACGTAGTCGATGACACAGCTCTTGAATCCCACCCACGCAAAAAGCCCCTTCATGAAACGGTGTGTCTCGTGCAGGGCTCCCAGGGCTTCCACCACCTTACGGTCCATCAAGCGGAAATCCCCCACGTTCTCGGGCAACTCCGGACAGGAGATCATGTTGTGTACCCTATAGAACATCTGCGCGGTCACCCGCTTCAGCCACGAATCGGACGTGCGGTCGGCCCGGCGCGCCAGGACAACCTCATACCCCTCCCGCCATTTTGCGAGCATTGCGGCAATCAACTCGGGAGGATCCTGGAGGTCCGCATCGATCGGAACCACCACATCCCCTCTGGAATGATCCAACGCTGCGGTCAAAGCCGCCTCCTTTCCGAAATTTCTGGAGAGATCGACCACACAGACGCGCTCATCCTTTTCGGCCTGATTCATAAGGAGTGAAAGGGTCCCGTCATGGCTGCCGTCGTTGACGCAGACAATTTCGAAGTCCTCTCCAATCCCCTCCATCACCGAGACAATCCGTTGAAAAAAGAGAGGCAAAACCGCCTCCTCGTTATAACAGGGGCATAGAATCGAGATCATTTCATCTTTTCCATTTCATTTTTTCCCCGGAGGAACGGACGCATAAAGCTTCTTACTTTTTAGGACAACGTTATAGGAAGGGTTGGCTTGCTTGATAAGCGCGGACATCACCTCGGGATCATCTGGAAGATGATAGGTGCACAGAGCCAGCTTTGGAGCAAAACGCCTCAACGTCTCCTGTGCGCCCATCAGCATGTAACGTTCATACCCCTCTATGTCTGCCTTGATGAAATCGACTCTCGGCAAGGCATTTTGGGCTCCTCGCTATAAGTAGTGGGTGGTTTATAAAAGACTACCGTTATGATATCT
>NZ_CAUUWA010000068.1 GCF_963548695.1 uncultured Fretibacterium sp. | reverse complement strand
TGCCGCGATAGAACCCATCCGTGCGGATGAGGTGAGTTTCATCCATACGGTTGCGGACGCGAAGAAGTACATTGCCGCCGTGAATCACCCTGGGGTCTCCTCCATTAACGGCGATCTCTATCACATGCAGAGCGGGGAAAGTCATCTGGGCACAGCCATTTTGGAAGCGGGCGAGATGCTTGTAAACCTTCATCTGGCGGACAGCAACCGCCGTGCTTTGGGAGAGGGTTCCCTGGACATCGATACCGTTATCCGAGCACTTTACCTGATTGGCTACAATCAGGGGAACCGCTTTGTCTCCGCTGAGCCTCTAGGGCCGGGCGGCGACCCTTATGTTGCCATGAACGGAAAGCCCGACAAAAAAGATCTGGACGAACTGGTCAAAAAGACGGTAACTTATTTCCGCGAGAGAGAAAATATTGTCGTCCAGGGATGAGTTCACAGTTCGGAGCAGGATGACTTGTCGGCATCTACATCGGTCTAAATTGACTTGAAACTCGTAGAAGCTGGAAAGACCAAGGAGGATTCACAATGTTGATTGGTGTGGATATTGGGACGGGGGGGACCAAGGCCCTGATGCTGGATGAGCGGGGCAGGACCTTGGGAGAAGCTTTTCATGAATACGGGGTTCTCACACCCATGCCATCTTGGGCGGAGCAATGGCCCGATGTATGGCTCGAGGCCGTTACCATTACATTAAAAGAGGTACTCGCTCGATCGGGACTCAATCCCAAGGATGTTGCCGCCGTAGCGATCAGCGGCCTTTATGGTGGATCGGGGATTCCGGTGGACAAAGCGGGGGAGCCTGTCCGTCCCTGCATGATTTGGATGGACCGCAGAGCGCGGAATGAAACCCAATGGGTAAAGGACAACATCCCATTTGACAAGATTTTTTCCATCACGGGCAATTACGTGGACAGCTACTACGGATTCACGAAAATCCTCTGGATGAAAAACAACGAGCCCGACCTTTGGAAAAGGACACGGCAGTTTATGACGCCTAAGGATTACGTCATTTATAAATTTACGGATATTGCGGCAACGGACTATTCCTCGGCGGGCAACATCGGCGGTATTTTCGACATCCACAAAAAAGGGTGGTCCCAGGAGATGAGCGATGCTCTGGGTATCCCGTTATCCTTATTTCCCGAGAGAATCACGAAGTCCTTCGACATCGTCGGGAAACTCAATAAAAAATACGCCGCAGCGACAGGGCTCCTGGAGGGAACTCCGATTGTCGCAGGCGGGATTGACGCCCCTGTAGCTCAATTCAGCTGCGGTGTCGTAAACGAAGGCGAGCACGTGGCCATGACAGGGACGTCCATCTGCTGGGGAACGGTTCACGATGGGAAATACCTTACCCCGGGTTTGATCAGCTTCCCCTATGTGGTCAATGACGAGTCGACAATCTATACCTTTGGAGGAGGAGCGACATCCGGTGCAATCATTCGTTGGTTCCGTGACGAGTTTGGGGCCTGCGAACGGGAGGTCCAGCGCCGTTCCGACATCTCCGCCTACTCCCTTTTGGAAAAGGAGGCGAAGGATGTCGAGGTCGGAAGCGATGGCCTGATCGTCCTCCCGTATTTTATGGGAGAGCGCTCCCCCATCTGGGATCCGGACGCACGAGGCACGGTGCTTGGACTTTCGTTACTGCACACTCGAGGCCATATTTACCGAGCCTGTATGGAGGGGGTCGCCCTTTCCCTGCGCCATAACATGGAGGAGGCGGTCAAGGCCGGCATCAAGCTGGACAAAGAGTGCTACATCGTAGGAGGTCCCGCCCGAAGCGACCTTTGGACACAGATCTTTGCCGATGCCACCGGCTACGCCATGAAACGCTTGAACCGTGACGTCGAGGCGACCTTAGGCGATGCGTTTCTGGCCGGGATGGGGGTAGGGGTGTTCAAAGATCCCTTGGAGATAAAAGGCTGGCTCGATTTCCGGGAGACCGTCAGGACAAATACCGAGAACAACGAACTTTACGGAAATCATTTTAGGCTTTACACCATGCTTTATGAGAGGACCAAGGACATCATGGCCGAGGTCGCACGGATACAAACCGGCGCATAAAGACTGCCAGGACAATGAATAACCATGTTTGAAAAACTGAAAGAAGAAGTTTTCCATGCGAATATGAAACTTGTCGAGTATGGCTTGGTCATACTGACATGGGGGAATGTCAGCGGCATTGACCGCTCGAGAGGCGTCGTCGCCATCAAGCCCAGCGGCGTCTCCTACGCCGATTTGAGGCCGGAAATGATTCCGGTCGTCGATCTTGAGGGAAAGGTTGTAGAGGGCTCCCTCAGACCTTCCAGCGATACCATGACGCATCTTGAGCTTTACAAGGCTTTTGAGGATATAGGCGGGGTCGTTCATACCCATTCCCCCGTCGCCACAGCATGGGCGCAAAGCCGGAAGGCCATACCTCCGCTGGGGACAACCCATGCGGATACATTTTTTGGCCCGGTTCCCTGCACTCCCTTGTTGACCCCGGAGGAGATAGAGGGCGATTACGAAGGGAACACCGGCAAAGCGATCGTTCGTTCCTTTAGAGATAAGGAGTATCAGGCAACGCCAGCTATCCTGGTGGCTGCTCACGGCCCTTTCTCCTGGGGGAGGACGCCTGCTGCAGCCGTGGAAAATGCCTGCATTCTGGAGGAGGTCGCCAAGATGGCACTCTATACCCTGGCTATCAATCCCAATCCAGCGCCTCTGCCCTCCACGCTTCTTGACAAGCATTATTACCGCAAGCATGGGGCTGACGCTACCTATGGTCAACCCGCCAAGTCGGCCCCTCGGGCATCGTGAAAGTCCGGAGACAAGCAGGAGCCATAAAATCCGTTGTGCTTCAATATGTGTTTCATGATAAAGACGGAGGTTTTCCACCTCCGTCTTTATCATGAACGCCCGTACAATAGTTCCACGAACAGCTTGGCGGGGAAGCCGGCCGACTACTCCTTCACCTCGACATCGGCCAAGGCCTTATCCATCTTGGCCTTCAGCTGATCCATAGCCTCCTGAGTACTGCCGTATTTGCCCGCCACGAGGTCTTGAAGCGTCGCAGCCCATTCGGTCGTCAATTCAAAGAAATAAGGATTGGGCGTAAAATAGACGGTCGTTCCAGGGACCGTAGCCTCGAAGGTCTCCTTAAAGCCCGGCGTGGCAGCGATGATCTCCTGGAATTTGGGGTTTTCAAAGACCGACTTACGGGGAGGATCAACGGACTTCCACTCCGTTACGGACCAGGTCTGGAAGGGCTTGCTGGTAAAGTACTGGATGAAAAGCCATGCCGCATCCTGATGTTGAGAGGAAGCGTTCATCGCGAGGGACCAAACCCACAGGTTGGAACGGATTTCCTTCTGCCCATCGGGAAGAGGGGGAGGAGCGAACGCAATTTTGCCCGCCTGGCTGGACGCGCCCGGCACGGACTGGAAATAACCCGTACTGTCCGCTCCAAACATCATAGCGGCCTTTTTGGCTCCAATATCCGCACCACACTGATACCACGTATAGGACGACCACGTGGGAGAACCGCCCGCCTTGACGAGCTTCACCCACATATCGGTCATGGCAACGGCCTCGGGGGAGTTCACCTTCGAGACAAGTTTGCCGTCCTCGATCGCGAGATCCACAGCGCCGTAATTGGTGTAGGTCGTCATATATTCCGGATGGATCGTCGCCCAGTTGCGGGTACCGCGCAAAGCGATTCCGTAAGTCCCCTTGCCGTCAAACTCGTTCAGCTTCGCAGAGAGCTCGAGGAGTTCGCTGATCGTCTTGGGGGGCTGAACACCAAACTTGGCAAAGACATCCGTGTTATACATCAGCACGTTATCTTCAAAACCAATAGGCAAAGCCCACTGAGGGCCCTTTCCCGTCCTGTGGCCAGGAACACGATCCCAGCGCAAAGCGCCTGAAATTCCAGGGAAGAAATCGTCGTAATCATAATCGCCTGCCGTCTTCTTGGGGTCCTTCAAAAAAGCGTCCAGGTCCACCATGTAATCGGAGGTAGAATAGTCCCAGCACTGATAAGCCCCCGTCATGAAGACATCCGGTTCACCGGAACGGCTGCTCAAAGAAGTCGTCAGCTTGTCAAAGTAGTTCTCCTCCGGAATCGTGGTATGAACAACCTTGATTCCCGTCAGGGCCTCAAACTCCTGGAGCTTTTTAATGATGCCCTCCGCATAAGGATGCTGATTGAAAAGTATTTTGATCGTTTGCCCCTCGCACTGTTTCCAGTTGAATTCCTCGGCCCACGCAAAACCGGCCAGGCAAAGCAAAACGGTCAGACCGATAAGAGCGCCTATCTTTTTCACAATACTTTCCCTCCCTTGAACAGCTATTCAACCCAAGACCCGGATTCCACGCCAACAAAAACACCCTTTTCAGTCTCTTTTTTCCCCACCCCCTCCACTTCTTCTTTCTCCTTACGGCACCAGGACCACGCGCACGGCGCCCTCTCCCTTGAGGGCCAGTTCAAAGCCCTCCTTCCATTTTTCCAGCGGGAATTTATGGGAGACGACGCCCTCCGTGGGCAAACGCCCATCTGCGATCCACTCGATAACCGAGGGGAAGCAATAGGGACTGAGGTGAACTCCCAGGAGATCGAGCTCTTTTTCGTCGCTGATGATGCTCCAATCGGCCGTTGTAGGATGCCCGAATACGCTGAACTCGACAAAACGCCCCAATTTACGGATTATATCCAGTCCCTGCTGTACCGAGGAAGGATGTCCCGATGCCTCGATGTAGACATCGCAGCCGTACCCCCCCGTCATCTCCATGATCTTGGGGGCTATTTTCTCCTTCGCGGGATTCATGACGATATCGGCGCCAAATTTTTTCGCCAACTCCAGGCGTTGGTCGTTGATATCCAGGACGACCAACTTTGCCGGATTGCGCAGCTTCAGACACCCAATCATGCCCAACCCGAGGCACCCGACCCCCGAGAGCACCACAAAGTCCTCATTCCCGACCTGAGATCGGTCAATGCAGTGCTTGGCGCAAGCATAGGGTTCTACAAGGACGGCGGCCTCCATGGGCAAATCCTTGGGCAGCTTGTGAACGATAGCCTCTTTGGGCAAGCGCATGTATTCAGCCATGCCGCCGTTGACGTTATATTGGAAACCGTAGACATCGTGTTTTTGACACATCCAATAACGTCCGGAATTACAAAATTTGCAATCCCAGCAAGGGACTATCTGATCGGAGGTCACGCGGTCCCCAATCTGAAAATCGCCCTTTACATTAGGTCCCAATTCAACAATATGCCCGATAAACTCATGTCCCGGGATGACCGGGGCCTTAATGTAGGAGGGGCGCCCCTCCTCTCCCCAGAAACGGGGTGCGCCCAGATAGGATTTCGTATCACCGGCACAGATTCCACAGGCCTCCACTTTGATGATGATTTCGCGCTCTCCCGCCCGCGGAACATCCACCTCTTCAATACGATAATCCTTAGGGGCATGAGCCACCAAGGCCCTCATTTTTTTCGGCAGATCCACCATCTTGTCTCTCCTCCTCACGTGACATTAAAGGACACTCTTCTTGACGTTAAAAACACTCAAGATCGATACAACGGCAGAAAACGCGTCTTGCCTCCAGTTATGAAAACTTTATGAAAACTCGACAAACGGGAGATAAGTTCCAAAAAGACGCCCGGCCGCCCCAGGGATGGCCTCCGCATGAAGCCCCCTCACATGGATTTCGAGGACCCCGTCCCCATAATTTTTTCTCCCGTTTCGGGGTCGAAAATATGCGTTTTTTCCTCATGGAATCTCAAGGCGATTTTATCACCTTTCGAGTAGCGGCATTCGTCCTCCGTCGTCAACGTAAGGAAATCCTCGTCCCCGACGCTGATACTGATGCGTTTCTCGTCACCAAGGTTCTCGAAAACATCCACGCAGACACTGGAATCCTCCGTCGGGGGCCCGACAAAGATATCCGTCGGCCTTACGCCAAGAACGACATCCACTCCAGGACGGACCGTTCCCCTATATTTATCGGGGACCGGTACGCGGATACCCTTTCGCGGGAACATGAAATAAAAACGACCGTTATCCTCGGAGATCTTCACGTTGATGAGATTCATCGGAGGTTCCCCTATGAACCCCGCCACAAAAAGATTGACAGGATTATCGTACACCTCGAGAGGGGTACCAAACTGCTGCAACTTTCCATCCTTCATGATGGCAATGCGATCGGCCAGAGACATCGCCTCCATCTGGTCGTGGGTGACCAGGATCGTCGTGCATTTTATTTTATTGTGAATACGTTTGATCTCGACACGCAGCATCTGACGCATCTTACCGTCAAGGTGGGAAAGGGGCTCGTCCAACAGAAGCACCTGAGGGCGGCGTACCAGAGCCCGCGCAATATTGACCCTCTGCTTCTGTCCCCCCGAGAGCCCGGCCGGCTTCATCTCCAGCAGGGTATCGACCTTCATCAAGGGCGCTATCTCCGTAACGCGCCGGTGAATTTCTTCCGCAGAAAGGTTCTGGGCCCTGAGATTGAAGGCAATATTCTCGTATACGTTCAGAGGAGGGTACAGAGCGTAGTCCTCGAACGCCAGACCGATGCCGCGATCCTTGGGATGGAGGTCGTTGATTTTCCTCTCACCAATAAATATCTCCCCATCCGTAATATCCTCAAGCCCGGCAATCATGCGCAAGGTCGTCGTCTTGCCGCAGCCGGACGGCCCCAAAATACCGACAAACTCCCCATCCTGACAATTCAAGGAAAATTTCTGCACCGCGTAATCCTGCGCGTTTTTCTTCTTATTCTGGTAACGTTTACAGACGTTCTTTAACGTAAGCTGTGCCATGGTCATCGCCCCTGCAATAATCCAGCCTGGTTGTGACGCACAACGAAGCGTCCCGTGTCCCCGTCGAAGAAAAGGGCATTCTCCATGTCCGGCCTCAGATAGATCCGGGAATCCAGTTCCATCTTCATATCGTTTTTTATCACGGTCTGGTAGGACGTTTCCCCAACCTTAACGGTCAGAATGGATTTGTTCCCGATCGGCTCGAGGTTGTAGACAACGCCATCCAGGGCATCGGAAAGGGCCTCGAAGGAGTACTGGATATTCTTGGCCCGAATTCCCACCCTCCAATTCTTCACCGAACCGCAGAGTTCCTGCAGTACCGGGACGACATCCACAGGAACCGGAAAGGTCTGCGGCGCGTTTCCCAGACGCATCATCATCTCGCCGCCGACCGAGACCAATTCGGCATCGACCAGATTGATTTCAGGTTCGCCGACAAGCTTAGCCACAAAATCGTTGACCGGCGTGTAATAAATGGTCTCTCCCGTCCCGACCTGTACGATCCGTCCCTCATCCAGGATGGCAATGCGATCTCCCAGGCTCATTGCCTCCGTATAGTCGTGAGTGACATAAATGGTCGTGGTATCGAACTGCGTTTGCATTGCCTTGAGTTCCGTCCTCATCAGGTGTCTCAACTTGGCGTCGAGATGCGCCAAGGGCTCGTCCATCAGGAAGACTCTTGGGGAACGCACGAGGCAACGTCCCAGAGCCGTCCTCTGCCTCTGCCCGTTACTGAGCTGAGAGGGCAGACGCTCCAAGAGATGCCCTATTCCCATCGTATCCGCGATCTTTTGAACCCGCTCCCTGATGACATCCTCCTTTTCCCTGTGCAAAGGACTTCGCATGGGAGAAGCTATGTTGTCAAACACCGACATATGCGGATACAGGGCATAATTTTCGAAGACCATCGACACATTGCGCATCGCCGGCTCCACCAGATTCATGATCTCGCCATCGAAGCGTACAAAACCACGATCGGGAAACTCTATGCCGGCGACGGTCTTGAGGATCGTCGTCTTGCCTGCCCCCGCCGGGCCGAAGAGCACAAAAAATTCTCTGTCCTCGACGTCCAGATCAATGCCCTTGAGCGCTCGGATCTTGCCGAAAGATTTTTCTATCGTCTCTAAGGTTACACGCGCCATGAAAGCAACCCCTATCCTTTGACCGCGCCGAAGCTGAGCCCACGGACAAGATGTTTTTGGATGACCAAAGCCAGGATTACCTCCGGCGTTGCGGTCACCGCCGCAGCCACAGCCATCTGCCCATAATGCACGGTGTCGGATGCGATATACCGCAAAGACGCCACGGTGACGGGCATGATCTTAAACCCACTGAGCAAAAGAGGAAAGGTAAAGCTGTTCCAAGCAAAGATGAAGGCCAGCAGGGACGAGGCGACGAGCCCGGGCTTGATCAGCGGCAGCAATATCCTCAAAAAAATCTGTGGGCGCGAATATCCGTCAAGCTGGGCAGCCTGCTCGATCTCAACCGATATATCCTCGAAATATCCGCGCAGAACCCAAACGAGCAGGGGAAGGGTAATGAGCTGATAAACCCAGATGAGCCCCAAATAAGTATCATAGAGCCCTATCTTCTGGTAAATCAGGAATAAAGGGAGGACGACGAGGATTTCAGGCGCGAACTTGAAGGAAAGAATGGTGAACGCCAAATCCTCCTTGGCCCGAAAGGAGAATCGAGCAAGGGAATAGGCTGCCGGGACGCCAACGATTATGGATAACAGGACGGCGCCGGCGCTGACAATCAGGTTGTCCATAAAGCATTTGAAGTAGTTTGTCTTCAACAGGACCTCTCGGTAATTCTCCAATGTCGGATCGAAGAAAAATGTGGTGTTGAACATCTGAGCATCACTTTTGAACGAAATGATCAGCATCCAGACAAGCGGAAAAAGCGCGAAAAGGGCCCAGAGAAGAAGGGCGGCATTGCGTGCACACGCTTCCATAAGTCTGTTTTTCAACGTTGGTCCCTCCTATCGCCCCGAGGCCTTTTTCTGAACCAGAAGCCAATTGGAAACCAATTTCTTGCTGATGATATAGATGATAACCCAAAGGAACAGAATATAGGGCATGGCCTCCCCAAATTTCAGGAACGCAAACCCCTTGTTGTACGCGGTCAACGACAGGTTCATCAATGTGTCTCCGGGTCCGCCTTTAGTCAGGGCAAAAATAATGCCGTACTCCTGCATGGAGGCCATCAGGCGAAAGATCAAGGCGATGTAAAGGAAGGGCTTCAACATCGGCAGGGTCAAATTCTTAAAGGTAAACCACGGAGAGCCGCCATCAATCTGCGCCGACTCGAAGGGAGACTTCGGCAACGAATTAATCCCCGCTACGACAAGGACAATGACAAAGGGAGTATAAACCCATATATCGATGAGAGCCGCGGTGAAGAGCGCCGTAGATGGGGAGGATGCCCAGGGAAAGCCATACACCCCAAACAGATTGAGGAATTTCTCAAGGATACCCACGGAGGTATTGGTCATGAGCTGCCAGATGATGGTCGCGATAACCGGGGCGACCATCAGGGGAAAAACCAACAGGACCTTTAGGGCTCTTGAAAAGAAGTTGTCCTTCTTACAGATAAGAAGAGCGATACCCAATCCCAGAAGGATTTCCGAAACGGTCGTGACGAAAGCATATTTGACCGTCACCCAAACGGCATGCCAGAATGAGGGTTCCCTGAACATCTCGCCCCAGTTGGCAAAGCCCGTGAAACGCACCGTGGGGCGCCTGAAAGAGAGGTTCGTCAACGAATAATAAACTGCCATTCCAAAAGGATATAAAATTCCGATGGTTAAAAGCAGGGCGGGCGCGATAATAAGATAGGGTTTTGCCCTCTCCCAGAAGGGGCGCTGCAGGTAACCATCCTTAAGTTCCAGTTTTTCGGTGCGGCTTTCCAAACCCAACCCCCTCCTCCGAATCCACAGCCGTGCAGTTCATCCCCTTTTCTGAGGACGCTGCGTCAGACTGCGAGAACAATCCGTAATTTGGACAGAGCTTTCACAGGGTACATAAACTTATTTATTGAAATGTCTTGAAGTTCTCCTTCTCGATGCGTTTGATCGCCTCGAGTTTCGAGGAGGAACGCCCCGGAATGAACTCCAATGACAACCATTCCGTCAGCAGCCTTTCCGCCAACTCGACGCCGACGACACGCGCTCCCATGGTGATCACGTTCGCATCGTTGCTGAGGCAAGCCCGCTCAGCCGAATAAACGTCGTGTACCGGGGTCGCATAAATCCCAGGAAATTTATTGGCCGTTATTGCCATACCGATACCCGTACCGCAGAACAAAACGCCTTTTTTCGTATAACCGCTTTCGATAATCCGCCTTGCCAGGCGGGCTGCAACCTCGGGATAAGGCTCCTCATCCAACTCGGAATGAACCCCCACGTCCTCAACTTCCACATTTCTATCCCTCAAGAAGGCAAGGATTTTTTCCTTAAAGGAAACCGCTGCATTATCGCAGCCCATGAGAAGACTCATAGCGACACTTCCCCTCTCTTGTCTTCATCAGTTCTTTCTATCGGTTCTTTGTCTTTCCATACTAGGCACCCCCGCTCCATGCGGATGTTTCACCTCTCCGGCGCCCATACCCTTCGGACCCCTCAGAACTTGAGCAAAGGCGTTATCGATTCGGCCAAAGTCGTCAGCAAGAGGCAGCACGATGTCGCTCCCGCATCATGGACGCCGCGGGAGCGCTCCCCCAAACGGCTGGCCCGCCCAACTTTTGCCACCATATCCTTGGTCGCCTCCCACCCCTTTTGCGCCGCTTCGGACATAGCGGAGAGGGCCATTTTAAAATCGCGCTTCTCCGCCAGAGCTGCGTCAAAAGCATTAACCGCAGGGATAAGCGTATCCAACAGGGTCTTGTCCCCCAATTGGGCTCCCCCCAATCCCTCTATCCCTGAAATGGCGCCGTGGAGCATCTCACTGAAATCCTCGGGCGAAAGACTCTCCTTGCCCTTGGCCACTTTAGCCATTTCTCCAAAAAAAGTTCCATAGATTGGCCCCATGGATCCGCCTATCTCCATCATAAGGATCCGGCTCAACGCCCTCGCTGCATCGAAGAACGTAGCCGTCGGCCAATCGACCCGAGATTCACAGAGGGAAAAGCCCTTTTCCATGTTGACCCCGTGATCGCCGTCGCCGATCGCACCATCGATCTCACTGAGATAGTCCTTATTTTTTTGTATCGTCCCGATCAGAGACCTCACGATGGCCGCTCCGTCCTTATTCAGAAAAAACGACATAACGTCACCTTCCAAACTGGGTCAACCCCATGCTCTCCGCTTCCATATCCATGAGCTCCTTGAGCTCATCGTCCAGCTTCATGACCGTCAGGGTGGCCCCCATCATCTCAAGGGAGGTAAAATAATTGCCCACGTAGGAGGAATAAATCCGGAGTCCCCGCTTCTCCAGGAGTTCGGCGACCTTGCCGAAAAGGACATAGAGCTCCATAACGGGCGTCGCCCCCAGCCCGGAGAGCAGGACAACCACCTCGTCGTTTGCCACAAAAGGAAGATCGGGGACAACAATATCCACCATCTTCTCAGCTACTGCATCCGCGTCTCCTAAGTCTTCAACGCGTATACCCGGTTCCCCATGATGTCCTATCCCCAGCTCCATCTTGCCCGGTGCAATCTGGAAATTGGGCTTGCCGACGGCAGGAATCGTGCAGGGCGTAAGCCCGACCCCCACACTGCGGGTATTGTCGATGGCCTTCTGAGCTGCGGCAACGACCTCCTCGAGCGAGGCGCCACGAGCCGCCTTGGCCCCGCCGACCTTCCACATCAACACCTCGCCTGCAACACCTCGGCGTTTTTTCTCCTGTCCCTTGGGGGCCGAGGCGACGTCATCGTTCGCCACGACGGTCATAACTTTGATGCCGTCCTCCTCCGCCAGTTCCCGGGCCATTTTGACATTCATGTTATCCCCGGCATAGTTGCCATACAGACAGGCAACGCCCACTCCGCCATCGGCCGCAAGGAAGGCGTCATAAAAGGCCTGAGCCGGGGGCGACGAGAAAATTTCACCCACTGCCACCGCATCCACCATGTTACGCCCCAAATACCCTACAAAAGCGGGTTTGTGACCCGATCCTCCTCCGGTCACTATGCCCACCCGCCCCTTTTCTCCGGCCATACGGGTTTTGACGACGCGGGGATTATTTGTGGGAGCCAACAGAGAAGAATAATTTCTCAGGAATCCAACAAGCATGTCATCAACGATCCTGGAGGGGTCATTCACAAAACGCTGCATTAAAAATCATTCCCTTCTCGTAGGGTCTTCTTCTGAAAAATCGACGCATCCGCATGTATTTACAACAAGCGAGATGCCGGCAGAAAACACCAAAAAACAACGTGAACAACATCCGTAAATCCAGGAGATCATGAAAAGTAGACGGACCTCTCAATCTTAAACTTACTTAAACTTAAAGAATTCTCCTCAAAGGGAATCGCCCCCCGGAACGACGAAAGTCCTCCTTGCTCCTCCTTATCACCGTTTCACCACGTTGCCCTTTAGTCTAGCATTTTATGTTTTGACTTGCTAGATTGTCAAGCCAAATGCAACAAGTAAATTGACCGCCCCGGTCCGTGTTGAATATCTCAGGCTTACCCCGCCTCAATGCCGCCTCCAGCGCCAT